>NZ_JBUOIV010000024.1:0-72341 GCF_055467485.1 Desulfosarcina sp.
GATATTTATTTTAGACTTATTTCATTTCGAGGCCCCTCCGAGCGCTTCCCAAGATATAAACGGTAGTATCGCTGCCGACTCGCTTGATGCGTCCAATGATGATGGCGTGGGCTTGAATATTGGATTTGGATTCAAGCCTGAATTGAATTCACCAAAAAGCGGCGATGCGTCTTCGATGACGCCTGGTCGAGTATTCGATCCGGTTACCATGCTCTTGTTGGGCAGTGGCTTGATCGGTCTTGCAGGATTGGGAAGAAAGAAGATTTAAAACAGCAAACTGGAAATTTTCAGATGATGGGCAGGGTCAGAAATGGCCCTGCCCATCTTTTTTTGGTTTTCTTTGCCAGGACAACAAATAGCATGAATGTATCGTTGTCGTTCGATAACTCATTCTTCAGGCATGCCATTACCCTTGAAACGTCTCTTTCATCATCAGCGTGCAGCCCAAAGCAATTACCGAAGCAATCAACAGTACCAGCAGCATGGTGGTGTAGCCTTCCAGTGCATAGGCACCGGCAGCATTGCGTGGGTATGCATCCAGAACGTTGCCTAAAAAAGGCATGAATACGGCCCCGCCCAAAAACGGGAAAAGGTTGACCGTGCCCACGGAAGTCCCTGCAATTTCCACTGGGAACAGCTCCTTGGTGGCCGTAAAACCGATCACCACGATGGATGACGCACACACGGAGAAGACGAAAAACGCCACGTAGAGCATGGGCAGTGACAGGCTTTCGGGGAAATAGTAAAGCGTCCCCATTTCAAGGACCAGAATCGTCGTGCAAATGACAAAAGGCTTTTTACGGCTCTTCAGGACGCGGTCCGAGAGAAAGCCCAGCAGCGGGCTGCCGATGATCATGCCCCAGGCGATCATGCTCAGCACGGCGCCGGCAGCTTCGCGGGAAAGCCCATACACGTGCATCAGGAAGGGCCCGCCCCATAGCCCGCCGAATCCGAAGAAAATGCCGCAATCGAAAAAGAACCACAGGGCCAGTGGCCAGAAGTGCGGATTGCCAACGACCTGCCGCATCCCCGCCAGCAGGGGTATGGATTGCGCCGCCGCGGCAGGGGCGCTGGATGTCGCAGCCAGGTCGCCAATCGCCGGCCAACCCTTGTCCCTGGGCCGATCCCGAATGATCAGCCACGCCAGGAGTGCAATGACGAAGGTACATCCGCCGATCAGTTCGAAGGAGAGCCGCCAGCCGAAAGCCACCGTCATCATGGCCAGCAGCCAGGTGGCCGCCATGACGCCGGCCCCGCCCACGGCATTGAGGATGCCGGCCATGGAGGCGAATTCATGGGGGTAGTACCACTGGGAGAGGATCTTCATGGTGGGAATGAAGACCATGGATACCCCGAATCCCACCAGGATGCGGCCGACGAAGGCGGTTTCGATGTTGGGTGCCAATCCGAAAAGAATGCTGCCTGCCGACGCGGTAACCAGAAACCAGGTTACCGTCCGCCGCGGTCCCACGGAGTCCGAGAGCAGGCCTGCCGGCAATTGCATGGCTGCATAACAATAGAAATAGATGGAGCCCAACAATCCCATGGTGCCGGCGGAAGTGTTGAAATCCTTGACCAGATTGTCGGCCACAACGGAAAGGGATAGCCGGTGAAAGTAAACGAAAAAATAGGCCAGCGCCAGAATGGAAAAGATCAGCCAGCGAAACCTGAACAGGGGATGTGAGGGGGTGTCGGCCATGGCGGCGCTCCTTTACGGGTCCTGCACGTCTATGCCGGATAGTCGGTTGTCATCGGAATAGGTGGAAATTAGATGTTGGGTAAGCTCACCCATCATGCCACAAGATACCGGTCATGGAAAGATCCGGTTGGATCATTTTGATTTGATTGCCGCGTTTTCGGCCTTATTATCGAGATTCAGCCATGTCGCCTTATTTGCCCCAAAGGATCGCCAGACATGTCACAGGATGATAAAACCGCTTGCAAGCTGTCGGCCGTGGACACCGCCCAGGCGATTCATGGATCCAGGGGGCAGCTGATTTCCCAAAAACCGGGCGCTATTCTCCTGGTGATGGCGGCCTATGTTCTCGGCGGCGGCGGCATGCTGGCGTGGCTGGCCTTTCTGCTTGTGGGCCCGCTGGTTCCGTTGGGCATCGAACTGAGCATTGCCGGTCGCCTGCTGCTGGACACCCTCTTGTGCCTGCTTTTTTTCATCCAGCACAGCATCATGGTCCGCCGTGGATTTCGCCTCTGGCTGACCCGCAGCGTTCGTGTCGATTTTCACGGCGCCCTCTACGCGGCAGCTTCCGGGGCCATCCTCCTGCTTTTGACCGCTCTATGGCAGCCGGTGGGTTTGGCACGATGGACGCCGCCAGGCCCTTTGCGATGGACGATGATCGTGGTGTTCCTGGCGGCTGGCGCCGGTGCCTGGTGGGGCTCCAAATCATTGGGAGATTTCGATGCACTGGGTGTCAAGCCGGCCTTGCGGGCTTTCGGCAGCCAAACGGCGATCACCGCCACCCCGTTTACCGTCCGCGGGCCATACCGCTGGGTGCGTCACCCGCTCTATCTGTTCAGCCTGATCATGATCTGGTCGGGTCCGGTTTTTTCGTTGGATCGACTGCTGCACAACGGGCTGTGGACCATCTGGATCATCATCGGCGCCAACCTGGAAGAGCGGGATCTGGTCGCCTGTTTCGGCCGGGACTATCGATCGTACCAGAAAACGGTCCCCATGCTGCTGCCCACTAGTCTGAGGCCATTGACGACCGGTTCCGGCGGAAGGGCGAAGAAACACCCATAACGGGGATTCCATCCTTTCGAATACCCAACCCCCCAATCCCTGAATTCGCCAATCCTTTTATGTTTTAATGTTGAGACTTTTAGCGATCTGCCATAATAGACGCGCATACGATCGAGCCGCACCCGACCGGAAAAAACGAAATATATAGCCGCGCCGATGCCCAAGACCAATACCCCCCAACAGATCAGGATGGATGCCGCCATCGCCGGCCCGCTGCTCATGCTTGCCGCTGCATTGCTGTTCACCATGCTCAACCTGTTGATCAAACAGATCGGCCCCGAATTTACCATCTGGCACATCGGATTCTATCGGTTTTTTGGCGGGATAGCGGTGCTGCTCGTGGTTTTCGGCAGGCAGGGCAACCCCTACCGGGGTCATAACACCCGGTTGTTGATCATCCGGGGATTTACCGGTTCGGCGGCGTTTCTTTCCATTGTAACGGCCATCCGCCTGTTGCCGGTATCCACCGCCCTGGTGATTTTCTATGCCTTTCCGGCGTTTTCCGCCGTGTTTTCCTACTTGATATACGGCGAACGGTTATCCAAGGCGGAGATCGCCTGCATTGGCGTGGTGGTTATCGGCATCGGCATCCTGTTCGATTTCAGGCTGGAAGGGGGCTTTTTCGGCCAGTGCATGGCCCTTTCCGGCGCCGCATTCGCCGGCCTCACCGTTACCCTGATCAAGACCCTTCGGGAAAAGAACGGCCCGGTCATCATCTATCTCTACTTTTGCACCATGGGTGTGCTGGTGACCCTGCCCCAATTTGTCATGGCCCCGCGGTTGCCATCCACAGGGATGGCCTGGGCCATGGTGATGGGCATCATTTTTGTCTCGGTCGCCGCGCAGCTGTTGATGAATCAGGGTTTTTTCTACTGCAAAGGGTGGGAGGGCGGTGTCTTCATGTCCAGCGAGGTGATCTTCACCGCCATCGTGGGCATTGCCTTTCTGGGGGATCCGGCATCGTGGCGATTCTGGGTTGGCGGCGTGCTGATTTTCGGCAGTGCCGTGGCGTTGAACCGGTTCAAGGCCAGTTCGATGAAGCGGGAGAGACGACTCCATGCAGAAAACCCAGGTTGAAGGGGGCGAAAGGGAACTTCCCTCATGTCCTGGCACGGCCAACGCATGAGCAGATTCTAAGACAATACCATTAACTGAAGCCTCCGGTGGCCTAAAAACAGCCCTTTCGGGGTCGGGATCGCTATCGGGATCGAAATCAATGCCACGGATGGTTTTGTCGATTTCGATAGCGATTTGAAATCGCCTATTAGATATCGGCAACTATTGCCGCCATTCTCAGCGGTCTTTTTCGTCGTCGTGGCCAGCGATTCCTTCTCATCCGCCGGACCATAAGCGTGGGACATAGCCCAGCACCCCAGGCCCATTGCCGACATCTCAAGATGATTGTTTCCCAGACGGCGGGTACGCATCGCGTCTCTCCGATATAGCGGTCCGGTACACATTGTCCGGATTGCCTCAGACCTTTCATCTTAACCGCAACCCGTGTATAATAACGACTGACGCCTCATCAATACGAACGGATTAAAATAAATAGCACAGGCGGTATATGCAGCGGTTCATACTCGGAGCGATCATCACCCTTCTCTGTCTGCCGGTTCCGGCACAGGCGCTGACGCTGGAAGGGAATCTCATTCAAGGCGGCATGGCCATCGGTAAAGTCGCCCCGTCGACCACTGTCCATTTTCGCGGAAAAGCGGTGCGCGTTTCACCGGATGGTCTATTTGTCCTCGGATTTTCACGTGACGCGGAAGCGGAATCGCTAATCGAGCTACACCTGCCCACGGGTGCGGTCGAAAACCATCCGGTCACCATCGAAAAGCGCAGCTACGACATCCAGCGTATCGATGGATTGCCCCCGCGAAAAGTCAGCCCTTCTGCCGAAGACCTGGAACGAATTTACAAAGACATCGCCCTGGTAAAGGAAGCCCGCAAAAAGGACGACCCCAGAACCGATTTTTCGATGCCGTTCATCTGGCCGGTCACCGGACGGATCAGCGGGGTATACGGCAGCCAGCGGATACTGAACGGCAAACCGAAAAGGCCCCATTACGGCGTGGACATCGCCGCACCCACCGGTACACCGGTAAAGGCGCCGGCCGACGGTGTGGTGAGCCTGGCCCACAACGATATGTTTTACTCCGGCGGCACCCTGATTGTCGATCACGGCCACGGCCTGTCCACCGTCTATATGCACCTGCATAAATTACTGGTCGAAGCGGGGCAACGGGTCAAACAGGGCGACGTCATCGCCCAGGTGGGCGCGACCGGCCGTGTTACCGGCCCCCACCTGCACTGGGGCATGAACTGGTTTGACACCCGCCTGGACCCGTCACTGCTGGTGCCGCCCATGCCGGAAGCAGAAACAGCAGCATTAACGCAATAGCTCATTTTTGCATGCTCGCTAAAATCCCGCCCGTATACCGAGGAACGGAAACCTGGCAACCTCGAAGCGACAGGGGGCGATTCGACCCCATTATCGTTTCTGCGGCCGATGGCGTATGAGTCCTTCCTGAGACACGGTGGCCACCAGCCGGCCGGCCTGGGTGAAGATGCGGCCGATGGACAGCCCCCGGGCCCTTGATGCACTGGGGCTTTCCATCGCGTACAGCAGCCAGTCGTCCATGCGAAAATCGCGATGGAACCACATGGCGTGGTCCAGGCTGGCCATCTGCATGGTCGGCTCCCAGAAGGTGTGTCCATGGGGGTATAGGGAGGTGCCTACCAGATTGAAATCCGATGCATAGGCCAGCAGGTAGTGGTGGACCGCCATGTCGTCTGGAATGGGTCCGATGGCCCGGAACCAGACATATTTTTCAGGGCGCCTTTTCTCCGGTTTGAACGGATTGATCGGGTTGACATGGCGGATCTCGATGGGTTTTTCGCAAAGGATCTTCTCCCGGATACCCGGGGGGATATGGTCGGCCAGTTTACGGGCGGTTTCCATCTCCGGCTCCAACCCGTCGGGTCCCTTCACGTCAGGCATGTCGTCCTGGTGGTCGAAGCCCGGCTCGTCGATCTGGAACGAAGCCGCCATGGAGAAGATGGCCCGGCCTTTCTGCACGGCCACCACCCGCCGGGTGGTGAAGCTTTTCCCGTCCCGGATGCAGTCCACGGTATAGGCAATCGGTTTTTTGGCGTCACCGGCCCGCATGAAATAACCGTGAAGGCTGTGGGCCTTCCGCCCGCCGGGGACGGTTTGGGACGCGGCGGACAGCGCCTGACCCAACACCTGGCCGCCGAAGACGCTGCCGAAGCCCAGGTCCTGGCTCTGGCCGCGAAAAATGTTTTCTTCGATTTTTTCCAGCTTGAGCAGTTTCAAGAGTTCTTCGAGAACGTTTCCCTGGACGCAGACGCTCATGATCGGGTCTCCTGTATCGATCTTTTCGGGGGGTAATCGTTACGCACTCCTGTTAATGGCACCCCACTTTTACCTGCAGGGGTGACAAATTATAATGTTCTCGTTATAGTGTGGTCTTGTTCAACCAAACGACAAACCGCCTGTCAAGGCCTGCCATCGGGGAGTTCGCCTATGCCGGCACCGAAAAACGCCATGGAAATTTTTCAGCTTCTGGACAAGTCCAGCTGCAGGGAATGCGGCGAGAAGACCTGCCTGGCTTTTGCCGGCGCGGTGTTTCAAGGCCACCGGAAAATCGATGAATGCCCGAAACTGGATCCTGCTGTCATCGAGCGTTTTTCCGGAGATCCTGCCGACCTGAACACCCTTGAAGAGAACCGGGAAGCTTTCATGGAGATGATGAAGCAAAAGGTCTCTCAGATCGATCTGTCGTCGGCAGCCCAAAGAACCGGGGGGCGATCTGAAAACGGCCGCCTGACCCTTAAAATCATGGGCAAGGATTTCAGCGTCGACGGGCAGGGCAACCTTTATTCGGACATCCACGTCAATCCATGGGTGGCGGCGCCCTTCTTCGACTATGTGATCAACGGGAAAGGCGTTGACCCCACCGGCCAATGGGTTTCATTCCGGGAGCTTGAAAACGGCAAGGACCGATACCCGTTGTTCCGGAAGCGGTGCGAAGAAGCCATGCAGCAGGTGGCGGACAGTTACACCGATCTGTTCGACGATGTGGTCCACCTGTTCAGCGGTCGACAGGTGGACCGGCAATTTCAATCCGACATCTCCGTGGTGCTTCACCCGCTGCCCAAGGTGCCCATCATGATCTGCTATTGGCGCCCGGATGAGGGCTTAGGGTCCAGTCTGAACATTTTCTTCGACAAGTCCGCCGATCGGAACCTGGACATCGGTTCCGTATTTTCATTGGGTGCGGGGCTTACCCAGATGTTTCAAAAGCTGGCCCTCAGGCACGGGTTTTCAGAAGTCTGAAGTCGGATGACGGAAGTCCGAAAACGGGCAAATTGGTTGTTTCTGGATGACCATGATCTATGCAAACACGGTCGCCGTCTGCCGGCTGTAAACCGCCAACCGCCCTTCAGGATCCCAGATGGCGCCTCGTTCGTGAACGTAGCCGTTTTCGGCGCTGTCTACCGTTGAATGATATCCCCACCAGTCATTTTCAGTACAGGTCTGGCGGTCCAGGTGAACGAACCCCATTTCCCAGGTGACGGTACTGGCCGGCGCGGGCGCCGTAAGCATGGCTATCACCGGTGTGGGCCAGGCATCGGCCAGGGCCACCAGCCATTCTTCGGTGAGGCAATCGGTGCGCTCGCGAAACTGGATCCACCCGCCGATTTCCCGGCCGCCCTTGCCTGAAAATGGCAACTCGCCCAGCGCCCAGCGATAGGCGAAGTGGCGCGTGAAGGCCGGCGTCAACCCATCGATGTACGGCAATTCAAGGGCATCCGCCGGACCGGCCATTTCCGGCAGCGGTGCCGGGTCGATTCGGATGGCGGAATCCCGGTCGCCGCCAAAACTGCCCAAGACCACGCATCGCACCGCCTCCAGCTGAACCAGTTTGGCCTCCACATGGGTGACCGCTTTTCCCGACCGCAGCACGCAGGTATGGATCGAAAAATCTTCCGGCCCGACCGGCCCGACGAATGAGGTCAGCAGGCTCCGTATCTTGCGCGCCGGCGGCACATGACATCTCATTGCTTTCAAGGCCAGCGCACCCACCAGTCCGCCATACCCGGCCCGGCCCTGCATCCAGTCCTCCGGCAGTTGAAGGCGGGTTTTTTCCGATTCGCCGCCAACGTTCGCAATGATTGTCGAGAAGGAGGTGTCTGGCATGATAACGTCCTCTTCTTGTTAACGGTTAGCGGGCTTGGGACAAGGCCAGGCGGATGCCGAGGCCGATGAACAGGGCCCCGGTGAGTTTTTTCAATGCGCCGCCGGTCGAGGTGCGGCCGCGGAAGCGCGCCGACAGCCAGGCGGAACCGTATACCAGGAACAGGCACCAGATGCTGCCGGTGGTAAAAAAGACCAGGCCAAGAACCATAAACGGCAGGAAGACCAGCTCCGACCGGGCAGAGACGAACTGGGGCAGGAAAGAGAGAAAGAAAAGCGCCACCTTGGGATTGAGCACATTGGTGAGCACCCCCTGCTGGAAAATTTTCCAGGGGTCGGGGGACGACGGCGGCGCATCGGCCGGCGTTGAACGGTCGTTGCGGTCGATGATGAATCCGAAACCGATCCAGACCAGATAGACGGCACCGGCATACTTGATGATGGAAAAGGCCAGGGAGGAGGTGGCCAGGATCGCAGACAGCCCCAGGGATGCCAGCAGGGTGTGAACCAATACGCCGGTCATGATGCCCATCACCGACATAACCCCGGCTTTCCTCCCCTGGGCCACACTGCGGCCGAGGATATACATGGTGTCCTGGCCGGGGGTGATATTGAGCAGGATGCACGATATCACAAACAGCGGAAAATCGTGAATGCCGAGCATGTGCACTCCTTTGATCCGATTGATCAATTCGTGTCAGTTGCGCCGCTCCAGCGCCAGCCTGATGCCCAGGGCGACAAGGACCACGCCGCTGGTCCGGTTGATCCAGGACAATACCGCCGGGCGCGAGCGCAGCCAGCCGGACAGGATGCCGGCCCCGTATCCCACCGGCCCCTTGACGATGAAGGTCAATGCGGCAAAGGCTACACCCAGGGCGAACAGCGTGACAGTGGGGTGCGCCGAGCCCGCGGGGATGAATTGGGGGAGATAGGCAAAGTAAAAGATGGTTATCTTCGGGTTGGAGATGTTCGAGAAGGCGCCCTGGAAGAAGAGTTTTCTCATGGACGCCGCCGCCATTCTGCGGACGTCGATTTCGCTTCGACCCTGGGCCAGCAGCTTGACGCCGAGGTAGACCAGGTAGGCGGCGCCTACATACTTGATGGTCACGAAAATCAACTCCGACGCACCCAGCAGGGCTCCCAGCCCCAGCGACGCCAACAGGCTGTGGCCCAGCAGGCCGGTGCTGACGCCCGCAGCGGTGGCCACACCGGCTTTCCAACCCTGGGCAATGGACCGGGACATCACCAGCATCATATCCTGCCCGGGGGTGACGATCAGGACCAGGGAAGTGACGATGAACAACCATGAAATCGATTCGAACATCTTAAAACCCTCCCTGCAGGAATGCTAACGCTTGAAACAACCCAGGTAAAAGCCAGTACCAGGATCCCCGGCCATCGTCAATAGCCCCTATTGACCGGTAAAGGACGCCTCCCGCCGTTCGATGAATGCGGTGATGCCCTCCTGGACGTCCCGGCTTTGCATCAGGGGCATCAGATCGGGCAACAGCTGCCTCATAGCGGCGAGTTCGCCTTTCAGCCGGGCCAGGCGTGCCGAGCGCAAAGTGGCCTGAACGCCCAAGGGCGCCTGGCGCGCAATCGTTTCGGCGATCTCCATCGCCCGCTCAAACTGGCCGCCCGGAGGGGTCGTCTCCTGGACCAATCCCATCCGATAGGCGTCGTCGGCGCTGATCTCGTCGGCGGTGAGAAGATAACGCATGGCGTTGCCCCAGCCGATCTCCTGGAACAGGCGGATCGTGGCCCCTCCCACCGGGTAGATGCCACGTTTGATCTCGATCTGGCCGAAGCGGGTATCGCTGGCGGCCACACGAATGTCGGCAGCCAGCAGGAGTTCGATACCGATGGTCAGGCAGAGGCCCTGGACAGCCATGACAACCGGTTTGCTCAAGGATTGGTCCGAATAGATGCCCAACGGATCGACGGCACCCTCGGGCAAGTCCGGAAAGCTGCCTTTGACGAAATGGTCAGTCCACTGGGGAAGATCCAGGCCGGCGGTAAAATGATCGCCGTCGGCGTACAACAGGCCGCATCTCAGGCTTTTTTCGCTCTCCAGTCGACCATATGCCCGTGCCAGCTGTCGATACATTCTTACGTCGAAGGCATTGCGCTTCTCCGGACGCGTGATGCCGATGCACAGCACGTGGCCGCGGATATCGGTGGCAATGGCTGCTTCGCTCATGTGTGCCTGCCTTTTCGATTGCAGGAACCCGCTATTGCGCGTTCTGCTCGATATACACCCGCAGCATCCGTTCCACCAATCTGGCGATCCGCTTCATGTGGGCGATGCGCGCTGGTTCCGTTCTACCCGGATATTTTCTGAAACTGATCATGATGCCGCTCAAGGCGGCAAACAGGGTGTGGGAAAGCAACCGGGTGTCGCCTTGGTAGTCGAACTTTTTCAACACGGTCTCGAGAAGATCCATCACCTGCCTGGAAATCTGGTTGAGCTTTTCGGCCGACGCCTCACCGATATTCCCGTGAAGGGCGAAATGGGTGATCATGCGCCAGTGGGCATCGTGTTCGATGTGGTAGTCCAGATAGTCCTCCATGAACGCTTCCAGTGATGGTGATTGCTCCGCCTGCACGCGCGCTTTGAGGGCGGCGATAAATTTCCCGGTATCCCTGAAGGCGGTCTCCACAAACAGCGCCTCCTGGTTGGGAAAATAGGTGTAGATGGAGGATTTGGCGATGCCGGCCGCCTTGGCGATCTCGTTCATGCTGACCTGGTCGTAGGTCTTGGACCCGAAGACCGTGCGGGCGGCATCGACGATCAGGTTCTCGCGGATTTCACGTTCCTGCTGCTTCAATTTGTTCAGCGTATTTCTGCCGGGCATGGGTTCAGCCTGTTACTGCCGGTCATAAAACCGGTTGATTGTGGAAAAATTACCGCCATTGTATCATCCTCAGCCGGGTAAAGCAACTCTCGGTTGACATGTCGACCACCGTTCGATATTAAGAACGACAGACATGATCGCGACTCCTGCTTTATCCACATTCTGATAGAGGAGACTCACGGATGGCCTCAGACCGGCCCTGGCTAAAGTACTACGGCGACGTTCCGCATACCATCGACTACCCCGAAGTCACTGTGTACGAGGCGCTCATGCGCACCGTGGCCCGCTGCCCGGATGCGCCGGCCTACGATTTTTTCGGCACCACGGCCACCTACCGGCAATTTGCCGGCGCCATCGACCGCTGCGCCGCCGCCCTGGCTGCGATGGGGTTTTCGCAGGACGACCGGATGACCATCGCCATGCCCACCTGCCCCCAGGCCGTGATCTGCTTTTACGCCGTGAACAAGCTGGGCGGGGTGGCCAGCATGATCCACCCGCTTTCAACGGCCACGGAGATCGACTTTTACCTCAACCTGAGTCGCAGCCGGTTCGCGCTGACCCTGGACGCGTTCTACGGCAAGTTCAGGGAAATCCGGGAAAACACCCGGCTGGAGAAGTTGATTCTGGCCAGGATTCCCGACTACCTGGGCTGGGTGAAACGGCTGGGCTTCAATTTGACCAAGGGGAGGAAGATAGCAGCGGTCCCGGCCGATCCCTTGGTGGTCTGGTGGAAGGCGATGATGGCGGCTTCCCATGCACCGGCGGGTAAGCGCAACGCCGGTTTCGAAGACCTGGCGGTGATTCTATACAGCGGCGGGACCACCGGAAAGCCCAAGGGCATCATGCTCTCCAACCGCAACTTCATCTGCGAGGGCATGCAGGTGTCTGCCTGGGGCAACCTGACCGAAGGGGATTCGATCCTGGCCATCCTGCCGGTGTTTCACGGGTTCGGCCTCGGCGTCTGTATCAATGCCGCCTTCATGGGCGGCGCCAAGAGCATCATGGTGCCCCAGTTTACGCCGGAGACGGTGGCCAAACTCATTCGCGCCAAGCGGCCGAACGTTATCGTCGGTGTACCGACGCTCTTCGAAGCGCTCAACCGCAACCCGCTGTTCCAGAAAACCGACCTGAGCTGCATCAAGGCGGCTTTTTCCGGGGCGGACACCCTTCCCCGATGCGTCAAAGATCGCTTTGAGGCCATCGTGCACCAACGGGGAAGCCGCACCCAGCTGCGCGAGGGATATGGACTGACAGAGGCGGTCACGGCCATCATGGCCATGCCGATGACCGAGTATCGCGAAAACAGTGTGGGGATTCCCTTTCCGGACATGTCGGCCAAGATCGTGCGCTCCGGCACCACCGAGACCCTTCTGCCCGGCGAAGAGGGCGAGATCTGCCTTTCCGGTCCGGCGGTGATGATGGGTTACCTGGATCAGCCCGAAGAGACGGCCAAGACCCTTCGGACGCACCCGGACGGTCAGGTCTGGCTGCACACCGGCGATATCGGCACCATGGACGACGACGGCTTCTTCTATTTCCGACTGAGGGAAAAGCGCATGATCAAATCTTCGGGTATGAATGTCTATCCGGCCCAGGTGGAAGAACAGCTGTACAAACACCCGGAGATATTGGACGCCTGCGTGATCGGCGTTCCGGATAAACGGCAGGTGGAACGGGTCAAGGCTTTCGTGGTACTGAAACATCCGCAAAAGGCAGGGCCGGAGCTGGAAAAGGCGCTGATCGATTTTTGCCGCAAGGACCTGATCCTCTGGAGCTGCCCCCGCGAGATCGAATTCAGGACCGAACTGCCCCTGACCCTTGTGGGCAAGGTCGCCTTTGCCCAGTTGGCTGCCGAAGAAATGGAAAAAATGGGCGATGCGGCCGATGTTTGCAGGGAGTGAACAAAGGCGCCACCCTACCGATCAATCGAAGACCATACCCGACTCGACCAGACAGGGAGATTGCTGATGGAAGCCATGGAGCTGTTTAAAGAGATTGGTGCCAACCCGAAAGCCTACGCACGGGCCTGGAAAGCAAAGACCGGCGGCAAGGTGATCGGCACCCTGTGTTCCTATGCACCGGAAGAACTGATCCTTGCCGGGGGCGCATTGGGGTATCGCATAGTCGGCGGCAGCGGGAGTATCTCAAAAGCGGACGCGCACCTGCAGACATACAGCTGCAGCCTGGTCCGCGGAGCCCTGGACGATGCGTTGAATGGGGAGCTTGATTTCCTCGACGGCGCCATTTTCCCCCACACCTGCGATTCAATCCAGCGGTTGTCCGACATCTGGCGGATGAACGCCGGAACCGGTTTCCATCTGGACGTGGTGCTGCCGGTCAAGTTGAATACCAAAAGCGCCCACGACTATATGACGGCGGTGATGAGAAAAGCCCGAACCGACCTGGAAGCGGTGCTGGAGAAAACCATCACCGATAAAGACCTTCAAGCGGCCATCGACACCGGCAACGGGATCCGATCCGCCATGCAGCGGTTATACGAGATCCGCAGCGATCGCCCAGGCACGATTGCCGGCAGTGACGTTCACGCCATCGTGCGGGCATCCATGGTCATGGACCGCAACGATTTTCTGGACAGCCTGACCCAGGTGACAGACGCCCTGGAGCGGCGGCCCGAACCCGAATCGACCGCCGCCAAACGCATCTTTCTCTCCGGCGGGGTCTGCAACCTGCCCGACGTATACGGCGTTATCGAATCGGCCGGCGGTGTCGTGGTGGGCGACGACCTGTGCACCGGCTCCCGGGGGCTGACCGGCCTTATCGATACCGGTGGTGACCCCATGGATGCCATTGCGGACCGCTATGCACGGCGGGCCATCTGCCCGGCCAAGCATGCGGGCATCACCAGCCGGGGCGACGACTTGGTCCACCTGGCAAAAGCATCCCGCGCCCAGGGGGTTATTCTTCTCTTTCTGAAATTTTGCGACCCGCATGCCTTCGACTACCCCTATCTCAAATCCATGCTGGACGCCGAAGGCATTCCCAGCCTGCTGGTGGAACTGGAAGAGCAGACCGCCTCACAGGGGCAGTTCAGAACGCGGTGTGAGGCCTTTATGGAAATGCTATAGCAACCATTCACCCCTTGTCGGGACGCAGGAGACAAGTATGAGCAACCCTGAGAAAACCATCGATCCTGAAAAGGAAAAGCGTAAAATAAAGTCGGTAGGGCGCATGAAGGAAATCATGACCCATTACTACATCGACGCCAAGACCGCCTCGGACAACGGCAAGAAGGTGGCCTGGATCACCAGCGGCGGGCCGGTGGAGCCGCTGATCGCCATGGATGTGATTCCGGTATACCCGGAAAACCACGGGGCCATGATCGGCGCCGCCAAGATGGGCGTGGACCTGTGCGAGAAGGCCGAGGAGATGGGTTATGCCGGCGACCTGTGCTCGTACGCCAGGGCCGATATCGCCTGTGCCACCATTGACGGCGGACCCATCGGCGGGCTGCCCCGGCCCGATATGCTGGTGTGCTGCAACAACATCTGCGGCACGGTGCTCAAGTGGTACGAGGTCCAGGCCCGCTACTTCAAGGTCCCGCTCTTCATCCTGGACACACCCTTCAATCACACCCAATACACGCCGGAAGCTCACGCCTATGTCCGCGCCCAGTTGGATGAGTACATCGCCTTTCTGGTAACCCACTGCGGCAGGGCCTTCGACCACGACCGCCTGGCCGAGGTGGGTCGCCTCTCCATGGCGGGCCAGCGCCTCTGGCAACAGGTGCTGGACACGACCGTCAACCGCCCGGCGCCCATGAGCGCCTTCGACGCCTTCTTCCACCTGGCCCTGATCGTGACCCTGCGCGGCACCCAGACGGTGGTCGACTACTACACCGGACTACTCGATGAGATGAAAACCAGAGTCACCGAAGGCATCGCCGCGGTGCCCAACGAACGCTACCGCTTGTTGTGGGACAACCTGCCGGTGTGGTACCGCACCCGCTGGCTCTCGGACAAGTTCGCCGCCCACGGCGCCTGCCTGGTGGCGGACACCTACACCTCGTCGTGGTGCGGGACCCTTAAGTACCTGGATGATAACGATTTTTTAGGCTCCATGGCCCAAGGGTACTCGCGCGTCTATATCAATATCGGCACCGACCAGATGGCCGACATGGTGGTGGATATGGTGGACAAATACAGCGCCGACGGCCTGGTCATCCACTCCAACCGCAGCTGCAAGCCCTACAGCCTGGGGCAGTACGATATCCAGCGCATCGTCCAGGCCAAGCGCGGTATTCCCTCCCTGGTGATCGAGGCGGACATGACCGATGCGCGCAGCTTTTCCGAAAGCCAGATCGAGACCCGCATCGATGCGTTCATGGAGGTGCTCAAGGCTTGATGCCCGATGCTCGACAGCGGTGCAAAGACAGCTGGCACGACGGCAATCTCGGTGGTTTCAACCACGATACCAAAAAAAGGGGAGGGGCGGGTGAAAAAGGACCGGCCGGGTATACGCAAAAGGAGTTGGGCATTGGCCGTTATCGTTCTGGCAGCGGGCCTTTTTTTCTACCCGCCGCCCATGGTGCGGGCTGACGGTGAAAGCGGAGCGGCGCTCTACCGCATCCTTTCACAGGCGGCTGGCGGAAAAGCGGACACCT
Source organism: Desulfosarcina sp. (assembly GCF_055467485.1). Lineage (NCBI taxonomy): Bacteria > Pseudomonadati > Thermodesulfobacteriota > Desulfobacteria > Desulfobacterales > Desulfosarcinaceae > Desulfosarcina > Desulfosarcina sp. Next base: position 15,459 of record NZ_JBUOIV010000024.1, read on the forward strand.
CCTTGCTTGAAAAGCTCAATGCCGGCTCCCGGCAGATGAACTGGGCTGAAGCTAAGGAAAAGGAATTTTCCGGCCATCTGCGCATCATCCGAACCCAAACCGGCGGCGACACCCTGGACCGGCAAGTGATCTATCTGCTGCGAGAGCTCACCGGATCCCTTTACATCCTGGGCGTTCCCGACGATCCCGATGCGCTGATGGAAGGTTCCGGCTCGCCCTATGCCGGTCTCGACGGAAAGGTCGAGCACAAACTGATCTTCCGTGCCAGGCTGATGCCAGGGAACATCGAAGGAGCGGACTACCATTTCGCCCGTTTAATCGAACCGCCCGTTCAGCCGGCCCTCGACAGGCTATTTAAATTATCCATCATCCTCATGCTGTTTTTCGTCATGGTCGGCATGGGGCTGACCCTGGCCGTCAACGATTTCACCCTGGTCTTCACAAAACCCCGCGGAATCATACTCGGCGGAATTCTCCAGTTCGGTTTCATGCCGTTCCTGGCCATGGTCATGGGGCACCTGCTCGGCTTTTACCAGCAGTACCCGTTCATTTTTGTCGGAATGATCCTGATCACGGCCATTCCCGGCGGTGTAACCTCCAACCTGATGACCTATTACGCCAAGGGAGACCTGGCCCTTTCCATATCCATGACATCCTTTTCGACCGTCCTGTCCATCGTCTTCACACCGCTGCTGCTGGCCCTCTATTGCGCCAACATGCCGGATGTGAACATTCCCGTGAACACCGTGATCCAGACGATCATGGTCCTGGTCATCATTCCCCTGGCGGTGGGCATGTCGGTCCGCGGCAAATGGCCCCGGTTCGCCAAGCGGGCAACGCCCTTTTTCTCAGCCCTGGGGATCATCGCCCTGCTGGTGCTGATGGCAGCAGGGGTGTTGAGCAATCTTCACGTGTTCAGGGATACGGCGAGATACGGCGTCAAATTCTACACGTCGGTGTTCGCATTGACCTTTCTGGGAATGATGTTCGGCATCCTGTTTTCCAAAATGATAGGTATCAGCAACTACCAGACCCGGGCCATATCCCTGGAGACCGGGCTGCGCAACAGCGCCCTGGCCATGACCATTGCGCTGTTGATTCAGGACAGTGTAGGGGATTTTTTCAGTTCGATGTTTGTCACCTCCGGGTTGTTCGGCCTGATCATGTATGTGGCCGGCGTTATCGCCATATTCTTTTACAAGGCGCTCCTGCCAGTGGAAAAGGCGCGACCGGATAAGGGTTCAAGCATCGAACGGGAAAGGATATAGACGATTATGCTCAGCGTCGGAATCGATGTCGGCTCCATCAGCGCCAAGGCGGCCGCGGTCAGAGACGGCGGTCTGCTCGGATCAAAGGTGATCCTGACCGGGTACAACGCCAAAAATGCCGGAAGGCTTGTCTTTGTCGACCTGCTGGCAGAGCTCGGGCTCGACATAGATGCGGTGGATCGGATCGTGGCCACCGGTTACGGTCGCAACAGCGTCGACTTTGCCGACAAGGCCGTGACCGAAATTACCTGCCATGCGGCCGGCGCCCATTTTCAGGACCCGGCCGTGCGCTGCGTCATCGACATCGGCGGCCAGGACAGCAAGGCTATCGCCATGGACATTACCGGCCGGGTGACTGACTTTGCCATGAACGACAAATGTGCCGCCGGTACGGGCCGCTTTCTCGAGGTGATGGCCCGGGCGTTGGAGGTGGACCTGGATGCCTTCGGGGGGATGTCGCTGAAAGCGGACCGGCCGGCCGCCATCAGCAGCCTGTGCACCGTCTTTGCCGAGTCCGAAGTGATCTCACTCATCGCCAGGGGTGAACGCCGGGAGAATATCATTGCCGGCATCCACGAATCCATCGGTTCCCGGGTGATCGCCATGGCCAGCCGGGTGGGCATCACCGAACCGGTAATGATGACCGGCGGTGTGGCCAAGAACATCGGCGTGGTCCGTGCCCTGGAAAAGAAATCCGGCAAACCCATCCGCGTGTCTGCCAATGCGCAGGTCAACGGTGCCATCGGTGCCGCCCTGATCGCTGCAGCTGTTGCCTGAGTATAAGCAATCCAGTTTATAAATCTGCAGATGGAGGCCTCTATCGGGCTTTATCGGATGACCAACCCGTCGGCGGCACAACAAGAAGGGCTGGCGTACCCGGAATTTTCCCACCTGAAGGTAGACTGTGCTGCCCTCTAAAAAATGCGTCGAATATATGCTGAAAGAGGGGGTGAACTGATTGTCCAAGCCTGATCAGGCGCCGGCATTTTTTAAGGGTTGCCAATCGGTTCGAAAAGTAGGACATGATGCAACGTGGTAGCGGGCCTTTGCGATCGCTACGGCGCCGATCATGGGAACACAAGGCTGAGGCTAACTGAAAAAACAACGATATCGGGAGTATAAGGAGTTCGTGGCCAATGGAAAAAACATGCAAAGGCTGGGAGATACTTAATGCGGCTGATTTTCGGGACATCAACCCCGGGGATCGCGTTCTGATGGGACCCGGACCCAGTGATGTGCCCGCACGAACCCTGCAAGCCATCGCCGCACCCTGCATCGGGCATCTCGACCCCTATTTTCTGGCGATTATGAACGAAACGCAGAATTTACTGCGCGCGCTGTTTCAGACCGACAACGAATTGACCATCCCCGTCTCCGGGACGGGTAGCGCGGGCATGGAGACCTGTTTCGTCAATCTGGTCGAACCGGGCGACGAGGTGGCGGTGTGCGTCAATGGTGTCTTCGGCACGCGCATGGCGGACATTGTCAACCGCATTGGCGGCAAATTGATCCGGATCGACGCCGAGTGGGGAACGGCCGTCGATCCCGATGCCGTGCAGGCGGCAATCAAAGGCAGAACGCCCAAGGTGATTGCCGTCGTGCATGCCGAAACCTCGACCGGCGTGTGCCAGCCGCTCGACGACCTGGCCCGCATCAGCCACGATGCCGGCGCGCTGTTTCTGGTGGATGCCGTGACATCGCTGGGCGGCATGCCGGTGCCCATCGACCCGTTGAAGGTCGATGCCGTTTACAGCGGCACGCAAAAATGCATTTCCGGTCCTCCGGGCCTTTCGCCGGTGACCTTCGGCCCGGCTGCGGTCAAGGCCATGGAACGGCGAAAGACCCCCGTGGTCAGCTGGTACCTGGATCTGAGCATGGTGCGGGACTACTGGGGTTCCGAAAGAAAATATCACCACACCGCCCCCATCAACATGATTTATGGATTGCGCGAAGCGCTGCGCCTGATCGCCGAAGAAGGGTTGGACCAGCGACACGCGCGGCACCGCCTCAATCATCGGGCGCTGGTCGCGGGTATCGAGGCCATGGGGCTCGCCATGCTCGTTCCGGAGGCGATCCGGCTGCCCATGCTCAATGCGGTGAGGATTCCGCAAGGGGTCGACGACCTCACCGTCCGCAAGGCGCTGCTAAACCACTACGGCATCGAGATCGGCGGCGGGTTGGGTCAGTTTGCCGGCAAGGTGTGGCGCATCGGCCTGATGGGTCAATCCTGCCGCCGCAAGAACGTATTCCTCCTGCTGGCAGCTCTTGAAACAGTGCTCAGCGCCCAGGGGTGCCGATTGCAACCGGGGGCGCTCAGGGCGGCCGCGGCCATCTACGACGAGGCGTGTTGACCGGCATCCGAATAACGTGGGTCCGGTAGGTCCGGTCTGCAACTCGGATTGAGGTTGCAGCCTTCGATCACCCGCAACCCATTTAGCATTTCTGACGAAAAAGAACCCGCGTCTCCAGGGTCGGGCTATCCGCCATGCCGCGGCAAGAGGGCGGACAGGCGGCCTGCGCGCCAGGTTCAGCGATTCGACCGGTTTATCCGTAAGGCGCGATTGACCGGGTCGGTGAAGGAGCAGGGCACGATGGCGGCACACTTGCCGCAGACATCGGCCAGCCCGTGGCGTTCGTGCAGGCGGGCATTTTCCATAAGCCGGTCGTAGCAGGCGTGGCGGCCAAACGGATCGGCTTCGAGGGCTTGGACCGGACAGCGCGTTTCGCATTTACGGCAGGAACCGTCGAACTTGAACAGGCAGCGTTCCCGGCCGGTTCTCGGCGTGGGCGCGATGACAGCGTCGGTGACCAGGCTTCCCAGTCGCCCGCAGCACCCCTTTTCCGTAATGAGCATGTGGTGGTGCCCGAAACTGCCGATGCCGGCGATATAGGCCACATGCTTGTGGGACCAGTCGCTCATCAGCTGCGCTTCGTCAAAATTGTGCGTGGCCGGCAACCGGGTGCCGCGAAAGCCCTCTTGCTCCAGAAGCCGGTTGACCCGTCGATTGATGGTGGCGATCAGGCGGTTGGTCTCGATATAGGCGACAGCCCAGGACTCGGAACTGAGCACACCCCGGTGGTTGGATCGGGGGATCGCCGGATCGAAGGACAGAAAATAGGCGATCACCGTACGTGCGCCGGGCAAAAGGTCGCCGGGCAATCCATGGGACGGGCGCACGGCTGTTTTCAGTTCGCCGAACAGCGGATCCCCGGCGTCGGCAAACCCCACCAGCGGTGTTTTCCAGGCGGATGCCGTATCCGCCTGCCGGCAGGCTCGTTCAACCGCCGTTTCAATGGTTTCGACGATCCGTCCTTGCATGATCATTCTCCTCGCGTCGGTTGCCAGGCCATCCACATGGATGATTATCCGTTGTCCTGATCTCCCCCCGACCCCACATGCCAGTTCGCCGCCTCTTCCCGCATGATTCGATCCATGATGGCCCGTCGGCTCTCCTCCACTTCATCCATAATCGCTTTTCTGGCGCCGGAAACGTCATGGGCCTGCAGGCGATCGATCAGCCGGGCATGGATTTCTTCGAGGCTTTTTCCCGCGTGGCGGATCACCATGAAGCGGGCCAACCGGTCGTGCAGGTTCCGCAGGGCCAGGGCCAACTCCTGGTTGCCGGATGCCTGGGCCAGCAGGTAGTGGAAGCGGGTGTTTTCATCGGTGTAACGGGTGTAGGCCCTGTCGTCGTCACCGGTGTAGCCGGCGTGAACCTTCTTGAGTGCGGCCAACTGGGCGTCGGTGATGGTCCCGGCGGCCCGCTCCACGGCGGCGGTTTCCAGAATCTCGCGCAGTTCCAGCATATCCCGCAGCGCTTTCAATGTAATCTGGGTGATAAAATATCCGGAGCGGGGCTTGATGGTGATCAACCCCTCCTGGTTGAGCATCTGCAATGCGTCGCGCACCGGGGTCACGCTGGTGCCGAAGCGGGCCTTGAGGTCGTCGACGGCCATCCGTTCGCCGGGTTTGCGGTGCCCTAAAATGATTTCGGTTCTCAATGTGGCATAAATCTGGTTTTTGGATGTGCGCGCTTTGGTTTTTTGAGGCATCGGGGGCTCCATGTTCAAGCGATTGCGTGTGACTTTCGATACAGTCCTTTATGATGAACTCATATGTCGCATTCCCGATGGATTCGTAAAAAGCCCGGGATCAAGGCTTGCGAGTCCTGAGGAATGTGGCGTACTGAGCGTACGCCGCAGTGACGAAGGATGAAGCGTAACGCAGATATCGGGCTTTATACGAATCCGTCCTTTTTAATATCAGTAACCGGCAAAGGTGCAACAATAAAATTGACTTTTAGATTTCCATTCAATAGTAATTGATGCAGTATAAACAATAATTGATATATCAAAAAGAGGTGAAGCATGATACCAACCCATGAAAACCGCATGACCAGTGCCCGTTATTCCCGCATGGGCCGCCAGGAATGTGACCGCATCCACATCGGCACCCTCGAGGTCCTGGAACGCACCGGCGTGGATGTCCACGACGAAAAAGCCCGGGAGATCCTGGTGGCCGGCGGTGCTGCGGTGGACGGGATCCGCATTCGCATTCCCGAAGCCATGGTGGCCCGTGCGCTGGCCTCGGCGCCGCGCCGCCTGACCCTGTATGACCGCCATAAAAAACCCGCCATCCGGGCCTGGGGATACAACACTTACTACGGCGGCGGTTCAGACTGCCTGACCGTGCTGGACCACCATACGGGCAAACGCCGGGCGCCGGTGATAACGGATGTCGTGGCCGCAGCCAAGGTGATGGACGCCCTTCCCGAAATCGACTTCGTCATGTCCCTGTTTCTGCCCAAGGACGTGGACCAGCGAATCTACGACCGCTATCAGATGGAGGTGATGCTCAACCACACCACCAAACCCATCGTGTTTGTATCGCCGGATTTTGAGGGCTGCGTGGCTGCTGTTGAGATGTGCGAGGCCGTAGCCGGCGGGCCCGACGCCTTCCGGCGTTATCCTTTTGCCACCTGTTACATCAACGTGACATCCGGGCTCGTGGCCAACCAGGAGGCGCTGCAGAAGTGCATCTACCTGGCCGAAAAAGGACTGCCCCAGTTGTGGATCCCCTTGAATGCCGGCGGGGTCAACGCACCGGCCACCATCGCCGGATGCATGGCCTCCATGAACGCGGGCATCCTCTTGGGGGTGGTGCTCTCGCAGCTGGTACGCGAAGGTGCGCCCATCGCCGTACCGGGCTGGAATGGCGGCCCCTACAACCTGAAAACCATGGTGGGCAATTACGTGCTGGCCGACGAACAGGGCGTGCCCACCAGCATGGGAAAATATTACGACCTGCCCGTTTTCGGCCTGGGCGGATCGACCGATGCCAAGGTGCTGGACCACCAGGCCGGCATGGAATGCACCATCAGCCTGACCACCGCCCTGCTTCACGGGGCCAACATCGTTCACGACGTGGGGTTCATGGACTCGGGTCTTCAGGGCTCGCTTCAGCTGCAGGTGATGGCCAACGAGACCATTGGCTTCTTGCGCGCCGCCACCCGGGGTGTCGTCGTGGATGACGAGACCCTGGCCCTGGATGCCATCGACGAGGTGGGACCCACGGGCAGTTTTCTGCAGCATCCCCATACCATGCGCCACTACAGGGAGCCGTTTTACTCCAGGCTGTTCGACAAGGGGCCTTACTCCCTGTGGGAGAAAAACGGCCGGTTGACCCTTGAAGACAAGGCCGCCAGGGAGGTGGACCGCATTTTGGAGACGCACACCATCCAGCCGCTGGACGAATCGATCCAAGAGAAGATCAAATCCATCGTGAAGCGGGAACAGGCGTGGATCGACGGAAAAAAGGGATAAATTATTTGAAATAATTTCTCAAAATTTATTTCTTATTGGTATTAAGACCGATGTTTCAAAAGGAAGTCAGGAGTCAGGAGTCAGAATCCAGAATAAGGAAGTCGCCTTCGGCTCCGTTCAATTTAAAATACGCTGGAGCGTAGCGACAACAACCACATTCTGAATTCTGACTCCTGGATTTTTGTTATTCCCATCTCAAAAATTTTGACAGGGTTTAGATGTTCTGCAAGGAGGATAGCCCATGTCCGACGACACGCATTTTTTTCTCAGGCAACCCTGGATCTATGACAAGAAAGCAACCCGGCCGATCCGCGACGATGCCGCCAACGGTTTCGAAACCCGCTGCCTGCATGCCGGATTCAACCCCATGCAGAACCAGAACGACTTCAGGTCCTTCGTGCCGCCGCTGGTGCAATCCATCACCTTTCCCTACGAGCGGTTCGACAAAATTCCCTGTCCGGTGTACGGCCGCACCCGCACCCCTACCAACACGGTGCTGGAGGAGCGTATCGCCTCCCTGGAAGGGGGCGATGCCTGCCTGACGGCGGCTTCCGGATCCCAGGCCCTGTTCAACCTGATCTTCACGATCGCCCGGCCCGGCGACAACGTGGTCACCTCTCTGAACGTCTTCGGTGAAGGGTACAAGCAGGCGGCGACGATATTTCCTGAACGCTGCAACGTTCAGTTCAGGTTTGTCGAGGACCCGGCCGATGCGGCCAGCTGGAACCGTCAGATCGACCAGCGGACCAAGCTGGTGTGGGTGGAGACCCCCAGCAACCCCTGCCTGTTCGTTACCGACATTCAGGCCGTGGCCGACGTGGCCCATGCCAAAGGTGTGCCGTTGATGGTCGACAACACCACGGCCACCGCCGCGCTTCAGCGGCCCATGGATATGGGGGCGGATATGGTGATGCTCTCCATCTCCAAATTCATGGCCGGCAACGCCACCATTCTCGGCGGTGCCCTGGTGGGGCCCGAGCCGTTGGTGGAAGACATCCGCTGGAACACCACCGAGTTCGTGGGGGCCATCATGCAGCCCATGGAGGCCTGGATGACCCTCCAGTACATCGAGACGCTCTCCATGCGCATGCAACGCCACAGCGCCAATGCGCTTGCCGTGGCCCGCTACCTGCACGCCCACCCCAAGGTGGAGCGGGTCAACTACCCGGGCCTGGATGACCACCCCCAGCACGCCCTGGCCTGTCGGCAGATGTCCGGCCACGGCGGCCTGCTCTCCTTCGTGGCGCCCGGCGGCATGCAAGGGGCCGCCACGGTGATGAACAGCTTCAACCTGGTGGTGCACGCCGTGACCTTCGGCACCAGCCGCTCCATCTGCATGCACCCGCCCACCATCACACACGAGCACATGACTCCCGACGAGCGCAGAGCCGCCGGCATCGACGACGGGCTGATCCGCTTTTCCGTGGGTTTGGAAAACCCGGAGGACATCATCGCCGACTTGGAACAGGCCCTGGCCAAGGTGTAAAATTTTTCCTGTGCTGCTTTTGGGAAGTTCCTGAAAAAGGACACTCTTTTTAGATGGTGCTGGTCGACTTGATCAGTTTTTTGAGCTTATCCAAGAGGTCATGTTTTTCCTCCTGGCTAAATCCATTTAGAATCATTTCAATGGATGCGTTTTTTTCGCATTCGATCATCTTCAGGGCGTCTGTGCCTTTGCGGGTAATGGCTAACAGGGTGACTCGTTCATCTTGGGGATCTCGTGTCCGCAGGATGAACCCATCCTTTTCGAGTCTCTTGGAAAGACCTGTCATGTTGGCCCCGGGCACCAGCATGATTCTGCTGACAGCACTGGTTTTATTCCGGCCGTTTTCAGACGCATCGAGGACCCGCAGAATATTGTATTGGGGGAAGGAGAGGCCGTGTTTTTTGAAAATGGACGAATGCGCTCGCTTGAAATTTTCTGCAGCCCTGACGATTGCCATCATCACCTTTTCATCAAAGGTCAGGTCACTGACATAGTTTGTCTTGGTCTTTTCGTTCATGATTATCAGCAGGGTATATGAATGGTCACAACTAATTGCGCGACGATAGTAAAATGACGGTCAATGGTCAATAGATAAATAATCAATAAATAGATAGTATGCTTATTGACTAAATTATCCAGCCTTAGTATACATCGACCATCCCCCCTCCCCACACAGCCTGGAGGTAATTCCAGTGAGCGATCAAGGGACTCACATCGTCAAAACCACTACCTGGTCGCCCGGCCCCGGATGCCACGGCGGCTGCGGTGTGCTGGCCCACATCAAGGACGGGAAACTGGTAAAGATCGAGGGCGACCCCGACCACCCCATGAACCAGGGACGCCTGTGCGCCCGGGCCCTGGCCATGACTCAATATGTCCACCACTCGGACCGGTTGCGGTATCCGGTCAAACGTGCCGGCAAGCGCGGTGAAGGCAAGTGGCAGCGCATCACCTGGGCCGAGGCCTTTGACCTGATTGAAGAGAGGATGAATACCATCCGGGAGGAGCACGGGCCGGAGAGCATGGTGTTCAATGTGGGCACCGGCAGGGATATTTATGCCTGGGTCTGCATGCTGGCCTATGCCTACGGCAGTCCCAACGTCATGTTCGGGCTTAGCGGCCAGGCCTGTTACGGGCCCCGCCTGTCCGCCGTTTGCACCGTCCAGGGTGATTTTGCCGTTTTCGACGCCGCCCAGTGGTTCCCGGACCGGTACAAGGATCCGCGCTACACGCCCCCGGCGTGCATGATCATCTGGGGCTACAACATCCACGCCACCTGCCCGGACAACCAGTTCGGCCACTGGATCGTCGATCTGATGAAAAACGGCACCCAGATCATCTGCATCGATCCCCGACTGTCCTGGTTCGCCTCCCGGTCAAAGCACCACCTGAGATTGAGACCCGGAACCGATTCCGCCCTGGTCATGGGATTTCTCAACGTCATCATCAACCAGGATCTTCACGACAAACCGTTCCTTGAGCGGTGGACCAACGCGGCCCACCTGATCCGGGAGGACACCGGCAAGCTGCTCAGGGAAGACGACCTGGCCGGCACGGGTTCCCATGGCAATTTTGCGGCATGGGATACGATAAACGCCAGGCCGGTCATCTGGGAGTCGGCCGATGCCGCCTACCGGGACAGCCAGGCCAGCCCGGCCCTGTCCGGCCAATGGGACGTCGTGCTGGCCAGCGGAGATACCGTCCGGTGCCACACGGCCTGGGATGCATTCCGCCGGGAGGTGGATACCTATCCCCCGGACCGGGTCGAAGCCATCACCGGGGTGCCGGCCAAGGATATCCGGGCGGCGGCAGAGCTTTACGCCAAAAGCAAACCGGCTTCCATCCACTGGGGCGTTGCCGTTGACATGACCCCCGCACTCACCCCCTTGGTGACCGGGATTACGGCCCTGTGGGCCCTGACCGGAAACCTGGACGTCCCCGGCGGCAACGTATTCGCCAAGTTTGCCTTCGATGTGGTCTCCTACGCTTTGCCGGGCACCACCGGACCCATCGGCCTCAAGACCAAGGCGCAGGACAAACCCCGCATCGGTGCCGACCGGTTCATGCCCCTGAACAAGTTCTACTGGCGCTGCCAGACCGATGTGACCCTGGATCAGATTTTTACTGAAAAGCCCTACCCCATCAAAGGGATGTGGATCCAGACTGCCGGCATCATGCAGGGGCTGGGCATGGACCCCAAACGCTGGAAAAAAGCCCTGGAGAAACTGGATTTCGTGGTGGCCGTCGACCTGTTTCACACGCCGACCACCCAGTATGCGGATGTGGTGCTTCCGGCGGGGACCTTTCTTGAAAAAGACAGCTTCAGGAGTTGGTGGGTGCCGCTGCAGACCATCAACAAGGCCATGACCGTGGACGAATGCCTGCCGGATATGGAAATCAATTTTGAACTGGCCAAACGGTTTGATCCCGAGTACAAATATGAGACGCTCTACGATCTGTACGATGACATTCTCAAGCCCTCGGGGATGACCTTCAAGCAGCTCCAGGCAAAGGGATGGGCCTATCCGCCCGAGGGCAGCGCGAGCTGCCCCTACCGGCGTCATGAAAAGGGGCTGCTCCGGCCCGACAAGAAACCGGGCTTCCGGACCCAGACCGGCCTTTTCGAACTCTATTCCACCCTCCGGGAGGAGTGGGACCTGGAGCCGATTCCCCACCACGAAGAGCCACCCTTCACACCGGTCAGCCGGCCTGACCTGGCCAAAGACTATCCCCTGATCTTATCCACGGGAAGGCGGTCGCCGGCATTCTTCCATTCGGAGCATCGCAATATCCCCTGGTTGCGGGAGATCGATCCTGATCCGCTGGTGGAGATCCATCCGGAAACCGCAGCCAGTCACGGCATCGGCAACGGCGAGTGGCTGTGGATCGAAAACTGGATGGGCCGTGCCCGGTACAAGGCCAAACTGACGCCCGTGGTTCCGGAATGGATGATCATGGCCACCCACGGCTGGTGGTTTCCGGAAAAGGAGGCGGCGGAACCCAGCCTGTACGGGGTGTGGGAATCCAACATCAACCAGCTGATCCCCATGAACCACCACGGGAAGGACGGTCAGGGCGCCCCCATCAAACACTCCATGTGCAGGATCTACAAATGCAGTCCCGGGGAGGTGAACCATGGCTAAAAAGCATGCATTCGGCCTCCTGATCGACTATGAATACTGCACCGGCTGCCATACCTGCCAGGTCGCCTGTGCCCAGGAACACGGCTGGCCGGCGGGAATGGGGGGCATCCGGGTCAACGAGATCGTCCAGAAACTGCCCAAGGGAAAGTACTACCTCACCTACCTTCCCTTTCCCACGGAGCTGTGCATCCTGTGCCAACCCCGCACCAAACAGGGACTTGAACCTGCCTGCGTGAAGCATTGCATGGCCGGATGCATGCAATACGGCCCCGTGGAAGAACTGGCCAAAGAGATGACCAAAAAAGCGCGGACGGTGCTGTGGGTGCCGAGATGATCAACCACTACTATAATTGATTTGTGCCGGTCAGGGAAATAATCCTTGAAATCAAAAACCGATTCCGAACCTAGCAAGATCGTCGATATAGAAGTTACCCAGGCTCACGGGACCCGGGCCGTGGTGCCGGTCGTGATCGTAGAGGGATTGAGCCTGTAATTTCTCAATTGACTTAAAACAGAGTCGTGGTAGCATAAATACTTTGTTTCTTGCCATCCAGTTCATGGTCCCAGCTTGTCTTTATCACATCTTTCAACGGGGAGGTTCAGCATGAAAACGTTTGCCTGGTTTTGCGTCGCTCTGACAATGGCCCTGGTCCTGATCACCGCACCCGCCCAGGCGGCCAAGGAGATCAAGGTCGGCATCGTCGACTGCTACAGCGGTCCGCCGGCAACTTACACCAACGATGTCCGGGATGCCTTCAAGCTGGAGGTCGACAAGATCAATGCCGCCGGCGGCGTTCTGGACCACAAGCTCGTCTTCACCACCCGGGACAGCAAGTTCAAGGTCGATATCGGCCTGTCGGCCGCCAAGGAACTGATCTATCGGGAGAATGTGGATATTCTGATGGGGACGATCAACAGCGCCCTGGCCCTGGCTATTTCCGATCTGGCCGCAAAAGAGAAGATCCCCTTTTTCGCGACTTTTTCCAAGAGCGCCAAAATCACGGGCGAGAAGGGGCACCGCTATGTCTTCTCGGTTACCGAGAATACCGCACTGGCCGGCAAGGCCGGCGCCGTTGGGCTGGCCAAGCGGCCCTATAAGAAGTACTGGATCGCCGGCGACGATTACGAGTACGGCCATGCCGTGGCCGACGGCGTGTGGGACAACCTCAAGCAGCTGCGCCCAGATGTGGAACTGCTGGGCCAATCCTGGTGGAAAGTCGGCGAGCCCGATTTTACCCCTTATATCACGGCGATCCTGTCGGCCAAGCCTGACGCGGTGATCATTGCCACGGGCGGGCGCGACTGTGTGCCCTTTCTCAAGGCGGCCAAGGCCACCGGCTTCAACGAGCGCATGCCCTTTTTCATGCACACGGCCACCGAGCTGTCCACCCTGAAACCTCTGGGCCTGGACGGACCGGAAGGGGTCATCGGCACATCCAACTACTTTTTCTACTACCCCGAAACTGAGGCCAACCGGCAGTTTGTCGCCGAGTTCAAACAGGCTTACAACCGTGAACCGGCGGTGGGCGCCATGTACGGGATGATAGCCGCCAAACTGATCTCCCAAGCCTACCTCAAAGCCGGCAAGGCCAAGACCGAGGCGTTCATCGACGCAGTCGAAGGACTGACCGTGGACAGCCCCGTCGGTCCGGTGACCATGCGCGCCTGCGACCACCAGGCCACGCTACCCATGTTCATGGGTGTGACCAAGAAGGTGGCCGGTTACGACTTTTTAATGGCGACGGATATCGTCACGATTCCCGGCGAGGAGGTGATGCCGAGTTGTGAGGAGATTGCCGAATCACGAAAATAGCCTGTTGATTGTGTTATCCAACCTATTACATTCAGCTCCCCCACACATGTTCATGTGCGGGAGCTGAGGATCCCGGGATAGCGATCGGTATGGAATTTTCCGCTACTGTCACCTTTTCGGCGCTGATGCAGCAGGTCCTTGTCGGCCTCAGCCGAACCACGATCCTCTTTATCGTGGCCTCCGGCCTGAGCCTGGTGCTCGGCGTGCTGAGGATCCCTAACGTGGCCCACGGATCCCTGTATATGACCGGTGCCTTCGTGACTTACACCGTGGCCACCTTGTTCGGCCAGAGTACCCTGGGTTTCTGGCTGGCCCTGGTCGTGGCCCCGCTGGTGGTCGCACTGTTGAGTTTCTTGGTGGAGCGGGCGGTGTTCTGTCACTTGTATGAACGCGAACACATGATGCTCCTTTTGTTCACCTTCGCTTTTTCGCTGGTGATCGGAGATCTGGTCAAGCTGGTCTGGGGCTCTGATTACCGCAGCCTGGTCGCTCCGGTGTTTTTGCAGGGATCATTTTCGATCTCCGGTTTTCCTTTCCCGCGCTACAATTTGTTTCTGCTGATCATCGGTCCTGTGGTGGCAGCTGGCCTGTGGTTTTTGACCAACAGGACCAAAATCGGAAAAATCGCACGCGCCGCCGCCGTCGACAGAGAGATGGTCGGTGCCATCGGTATCAATGTCAGTTGGGTGTTTGCCGCGGTTTTTGTTATCGGCTGCTACCTGGCGGGGCTGGGCGGCGCGTTGGTGGCGCCTACCCAGAATATCACCCAGGGAATGGATCACGCCATCATCATCGAGGCCTTTCTGATTGTCATCATCGGTGGGCTGGGCAATATCTGGGGGGCGCTGTTGGGGGCATTGATTTTCGGCCTTACCGATTCGATCGGGATTCTGTTGTGGCCGCAGTTTGCCATCGTCTTTCCGTATGTGGCGGTGGTCACCGTGCTGCTTTTTCGCCCGCAAGGGCTGCTCAAATCAACGTGGTAGGTAGAGGGTCCCTTGTTCAAAGCCCTGTTCGATGCGAAGACATTGATTTTATGCTCAGTCCTGCTGGCATTACTGCTGCTGATGCCCCAGTTCCTGCCGCGGTTTTACGTCTACCTGTTCGCAATGATGTTCGCGATCGCGCTTTTGGCGACCAGCCTCAACCTGGTGCTGGGCTTCGGCGGCATGTACCAGTTCCATCATGCGGTGTTCTATGGGTTTGGCGCCTATGCCTTTGCCCTTTTTGTCACCAAATCCGGCCTGCCCCTATGGATCGGCTATGCCATCGCCCCTTTGTGCTCCGCGGCACTCGGACTGCTGTTGGGATTGATCACCGTGCGCTTGAACCGGCTCTATTTCGGCATGCTGCAGATCTCACTCGGTTCCCTGGTGTGGGCCATCACCTATCGCTGGTATTCATTCACCGGCGGCGATGACGGTATCCACGGAATTCCCTTGCCGGACCTGGTCGGGTCGTCCACCGGAGCATACTATTTTAACCTGATCGTTGCCGCAACCTGCCTGCTATTGATGTATATGATCGTCAATTCGCCCTTCGGACGCATTTTTCAGGGAATCCGCGACAACCCCGAACGCTGCCAGGCTGTCGGGGTCAATGTTCAGAAACAGCAACTGACAGGCCTGACGATCGCCGCTTTTTTCGCGGGGGTGGCCGGTACGTTATTCGTGACCGTCGAAGGGTCTGTGTTTCCGGACCTGATGTTCTGGACACTTTCCCTGGAGATCCTGATCATGTGTCTGCTGGGTGGCTGGTTTATCTTTCTGGGCCCTGCGCTGGGTGCCGCCATCATCATCAGCCTGAGAACGTTTGCAGGCATTTACACGGAATACTGGACCCTGATTCTGGGGATTGTTTTGATGCTGCTCATTTTCTTCCTGCCCGAAGGCGTCCTGGGCCTGTTTCTCAAAAAAGCCGATCCTGCCGCAAAAAGGGAGGGGTAAATGCTGCATGTCGAATCCATAGTGAAATCCTTTGATGGATTCATGGCGGTCAACGGCGCCACGCTCAAGGTCGACAAGGGGGATGTGGTTGCTGTGATCGGGCCCAACGGCGCTGGCAAGACCACCTTGTTCAACCTGATCAGCGGCCAGTTGCCACCCACCGCCGGTAACATCTGGTTCAAGGATGAGAATATTGCCGGCCTGGCGCCCCACCGGGTTTGCCGCAAAGGTATCAGTCGGTCTTACCAGGTGGTCAATATCTTCCACCGCCTGACCGTGTTTGAGAATGTCCAGGTTGCCGTTCTCTCCCGCCGCAAAAAAACCTTCAATCTTTTCAAACCGGCCAAACTCATGGCGGTCGAAGAGACCCGGCAAATACTCGACAGCGTCGGCCTGCTCGACAAGGCTGAAATGACCAGCGGGGCCCTCTCCCACGGAGACCAGAAAGTGCTTGAAATTGCCATCGCCCTTGGCAACCGCCCCGAACTGCTGATTCTCGACGAACCCACCGCCGGTATGTCACCCGAAGAAACGGCGGTGACGCTGCGATTGATGAAACGGTTGTCCGGGGAGCTGGGCCTGACAATCCTTTTTTGCGAACACGACATGGGTATGGTGTTCTCCATTGCCAACCAGATCATGGTCATGCAGCACGGGGGAACGATCATCCAGGGTTCGCCTGAAGACGTGCGCAGCAATCAGCAGGTGCGCGAAGCCTATCTTGGAGGGGCAGACGAATGCTCCGTGTAGAAAACATACACACCTACTACCGGCTTAGCCACATTCTTTTCGGCGTTTCCCTCGAGGTCGGTCAAGGGGAAATCGTCTGCCTGCTTGGACGCAACGGCGCCGGCAAAAGCACGACCATGAAAAGTATCATGGGGTTGACACCCCCGAAAAAAGGGGTGATCGAATTCAAGGGCGTGGCTTGTACCGGCCAGAAACCGTATCTGATGGCCCGCATGGGCATCGGCTTTGTCCCCGACGACCGCCGGGTTTTCGCCGATCTCACCGTCGGTGAAAACCTTGAGATTTCCGAGCGGAACATTCAGGACGGTGGATGGAACAAAGACCGGGTTTATGATTTTTTTCCCGCGCTAAAGAGAATTGACGGCCGCCGGGCCGGATTTCTCAGCGGCGGTGAGCAGCAGATGCTGACCATTGCCAGGGCGCTGATGACCAACCCGGATTTTATCCTGCTCGACGAACCCACGGAAGGGCTGGCCCCCCTGATCGTGAACATGCTGGAAGAACAGATCGCCCGCCTCAAGGAAAGCGGGCTGACCGTTCTCCTGGCAGAGCAGAACCTCGAGGTGGCCCTGCGCCTCAGCGACCGTGGCTATGTGATCGACAACGGGGCCATCCAGTATCATGGTACCCGCGACGATCTGAGCAGCAACGACGCGGTGCGCAACAAGTACCTGTGCGTCTGATGATTGTGGCAAGGCCGGGCGAGAAAAGCATATACCGGTCATCCGTCGAGGAGCGGTAAGGCAGTCCACCCTCTTTTTCTGAAAATCGATGCCATGCGCGTAACCCTATTTGTGCAATGCCTGGTGGACAGCCTCTACCCCGAGGTGGGCGAGGCCATGGTGGCGCTGTTCGACCGGATCGGCCTGTCGGTGCGTGTGCCCGTCGACCAGACCTGCTGCGGCCAGCCGGCCTTCAATGCCGGTTATCGCCAGGCGGCCAGGGTGGCGGCCAGGCGATTCATTGAAATCTTCGAGGATGCCGAAGTGGTCGTTTGTCCTTCCGGATCATGCGTCAGCACGGTCAGGCACCATTATCCCGAACTTTTTGCGAGCGATGAAAAATGGTACGACCGGGCCGTGGGTGTCGGTCAACGAACATTCGAGCTGAGTCAATACCTGGTGGATGTCCTCGGCATCGATGACCTGGGTGCCCGATACGACGGCAAGGTGACCTACCATGAATCCTGCCACCTGTTAAGGGGGCTGGGTGTCTCCGAACAGCCGCGACGCCTGATACGAAACATCCGGCAGGCAGAACTGATCGAGATGAAAGATGCAGACAAATGCTGCGGTTTCGGCGGCACGTTTGCCGCTAAGTACCCGGACATATCCGTTGCCATGGTCGACGAGAAAATCAGTCATATTCTCGCCTCCGGTGCCGATACGGTCACCGGCTGCGACATCAGCTGCCTGATGAACATCCAGGGCAGGCTGAGCCGGATCGGGTCACCGGTGAAGACGATCCATCTGGCGCAGCTGCTGGCCGGATGACGATCGTTCCAATCCCGCAGGCTGCCATGAACGCCCGCCCGGCGGTGGTGTATCTTTCCTGGTCGATCAAAGGGGCCGATTGAAGCGATCTTCATACCAAGACAGGGCTCGAACAGCGATCAACGACCCGGTGCTGCAGCGGGCCCTGGCCAACCTTCAGCAGCGCCTCGGCCGGGGAGCGGCCGAGGGTTACCGCCGATTCCCGGAAGGCCCGGATCTGCGGCTCAAGGGCCATGCGATCAGGATGAAAGCCATCGACAACCTCGATATTCTGCTGGACGCACTGGCCGACAGGATCGAAAAAAACGGGGGCCATGTTCATTTTGCCCCTGACGGTGAAACTGCAGTAACGCAGTGCATCGACATCGCCCGCAGGCACGGCGTCTCCCTGGCGGTCAAGGGCAAGTCGATGCTCACCGAAGAGATCGGGCTCAACCCGGCGCTGGAGGCCGCCGGTATCGAAACGGTGGAAACCGACCTGGGAGAATACATCGTTCAGCTTGCCGGTGAGTCACCGTCACATATTATCGCCCCGGCCATTCACAAGACGCGGGAGGCCGTCGGCCGCCTGTTTGCCGATAAGCTCGGCATCCCGTATACGGACGATCCACCCACCTTGACCCTGGCAGCCAGGCATGCGCTGCGTGAAAAATTCCTCAGCGCAAACATGGGAATTTCGGGATGCAACCTGGCCTGCGCCGAAACCGGGCACATCACCACCGTTTCCAACGAAGGCAACATCCGCATGGCCACCACCCTGCCCAAGGTGCATGTGGCATTCATGGGCATGGAGCGAATCGTCGCCGACATCAGTGACCACGCTATTCTCTTCAGGCTCCTCTCCATGGGCGCGGCAGCCCAGAGCATGGCGGGTTACGTGAGCTATATCGGTGGACCCGCAGAAAAGGGGTGCACCGACGGTCCTGAGGCGTTCCATTTGATCATCGTCGACAACGGCCGCAGCCGAATCCTGGCGGATCCGGATTTCAGGGAAATGCTCTGCTGCATCCGTTGCGGTGCCTGTCTCAACATGTGCCCGGTATACGGGAAGATCGGCGGGCATGCTTATGGATCTGCGTATTCGGGACCGGTTGGGGCGGTGGTTAACCCGCTTCTCACCGGGATCAACCAGGCTGCTGATCTTTGCCTGGGCGAGTCGTTGTGCGGGGCCTGCATGCCGGCCTGCCCGGTCAATATCGATATTCCCCGCATGCTGCTTCTGCTGCGTGCCAAACTGGCCGAAGGGGACGCCTCCTGGGAGGTAACGGTCAACAGCCGTGCGGAACAGGCAGCCTTCACCCTGTGGTCCTATCTGATACGCAGCCGGTTTCTTTACGAGATGTTTCTCAAAGGCGCGTCCATCGGTCAGCAATTTCTGCCCGGTGGCCGGCATATGATCAGCCGTCTTCCCTTTGCCGGCATGGGCTGGACCCGCGATCGCGATCTGAAGCGGGTGGCCCCCCAGAGTTTCATTCAACGCTATCGTATCCAAAGCGCAGGCAGGAAAGAAAAATGAGATCGTCCGCGCGGGTTGAATTTATCCAACGTGTCAGAAATGCGCTCAAGCGCAGCGAGTCCGGTGAACGCTTACCGGATAAAATCATCCGAAACGAGCCGGATACCGATGATTGCCGGCTTCTTGAAAAAATTGCCGGTCGGGACATCCAATCCCGTCTGGCCCTGCTCGACAGGCTGATCGAAGCCGGCAAATTGGCGAACGTAAACGTCATGGTTGAAAAAGACGCGGCGTCGGCCGCCGCTTCGATCTCGAAGATCGCTGCCGAAAAATGCGCTGAATGGGGTGAGCAGAAGGTGGTGGTTGCCTGGGACCACCCGGTAGTAAACAGCCTCGCGCTTTCCAGTTTTATGGGGCCATTGGGCATACCGACCTATTTCGCTGATCCGGTACTCGGGACGGCCGACCGGCAGGAGACGTTTCGTAAACACGCTGAAAGGGCCCTTATCGGCATTACTGCGGCCGATTATTGTATCGCGGAAACGGCGACCCTGACCATGAAAACCCGCCCCGGGCAGCCTCGCAGTGTCTCCCTGCTGCCGTCCATCCATATCGCGGTAATTCGGATGGAACAGATCCTTTCGAACCTGACGGAGTTTTACACGCTGCTGAAGTGGAATCCCGCAGAGCAGGCTGAAGGCCTTACCCGCTGCATGACGGTTATCACCGGCCCCAGCAAAACGGCGGATATCGAAGCCACCCTCGTCCATGGGGCCCACGGGCCCCGGGAACTGATCATTGTTGTTCTGACCGGCTGATCTCCATCACCCATTCATTTCAACCCTCAGCCTACTCCGGCGACCTGCCGCCAATATCCTTCATGTTGAACAGCACATCGTTTTCCCAATAGGACTGTTCCAGTCTGGCCTGATGGGCTTTCAGGTCATCGCCCTGGCGGCTGGCCAGTTCGTGGACCAGATAGTTGATCAGGCAGGACATGGGGGTCGGGCTGCCCAAATAGGGGATGTGTTTGGAGGCGGCAATCAGGTGGCAGTCGGCAAATTGGAGCACCGGGCAGGTGGCGCTGTCGGCGATTACCACCAGGGTCTGCCCCAGGCGTTTGACCAGTTTGCCCAGGCGGATCAATTCGTTGGGGTAGCGGGAGGTGGCGATGATCACGGTGACACTGTCCACCGGGGCGATGGTCAGCCAGTCGATGGTGGTGCGGTCGCTGCCTTTCATGATTCGGATGTTGCCGCGCACCTTGGTCATGGACCAGCCCAGATAATAAGCCATGGTGTAGGAGAGCCGCGAGCCGATCACGTGAATCGGCACCCGTCGGTCCAATACGTCTACCACCGCTGCCATGGTGTCGACGTCGAGGGAATGGTAAAGCTGCTGGAGATTGTCGATCTCCTCGGCAACCGTCCGGCGGAACCGGACAGCGCCGGGTGCCTTCATGTCGGCGATATCCAACCGGTCCAGCAGGGTCAGTTCCGTGTCCACGAAATCCCTCAGCGCCTGCTGAAAATCGCTGTAACGGTCGTAGCCGATGCCGGAAACGAACCGGACCACGGTGGCCTCGCTCACCTCACAGGCCTCGGCCAGTTCCTTGGTGGTCATGAATACCGCTTTGCGCGGCTGGGATGTGATGTATTCTCCCAGAATACGCCCTTTAGGGGTAAGTCCCTCGATGCTCTCGGTAATTTTTTCGATCAGGGGGTGCAGTTTAGGTATGATCACAGAAGGCTCCACTCATAAAAGATTGAAAAACATTCAAAATAAATAAAAATTTCATTAACAACCATTAACAATTGGATCATCCTGCTCGCATATGACCCGTTTGGATACCAAACCACATCCAGGCGCGAAAGTGCAATATTAAATTTGCCAATATTCAGGATGGCATTTATTTGTTTGTTATTACGATATTTTTTTATTTGTTACAAGCCTGCCGGGGTTGGGTTCCGGATCGGCAACCCCAAAAAATTCTGAACGCCATTTTTTTGATTGACATCGATTGTTTCATATGAAAGATAAACATTCATCTGAATCCCCCAACTGACATTCAAATTTGGCATCGTGATTGTTTCGGTGACATAGGACCGAAGGCAAATCGCAGCGATCGGAACGACAGGAGCAACCCATGATCATCATCGGAGAACTGATCAACGCCAGCCGCAAGGCGATCAAGGCGGCCATCGAGGCGCAGGATGCGGCAGCCATTGCCCAGGTGGCCCGCGACCAGGCCGAGGCCGGCGCGGATTACATCGACGTCAATGCGGGCATCTTCGTGGGCCAGGAGCCCGCCTACCTCAAATGGCTGGTCGAGACCGTGCAGCAGGCCACCGACCGGCCCTGCGCCATCGACAGCCCGGACCCGTCGGCCATCGAGGCGGCCCTTTCCGCCCACCGGGGAACGCCCCTGATCAACTCCATCTCTCTGGAGAAGGAGCGCTATGACAAGCTCATGCCGGTGGTTGCCGGCACGGACATGAAGGTCATCGCCCTTTGCATGAGCGATGCGGGCATGCCCCAGACGGTGGACGACCGCATGAAGATCGCCGACACGCTGGTCAACGGGCTGGTCAAGAACGGCATCGCTGTGGAGAACATCTTCGTGGACCCGTTGGTGCAGCCGGTGTCGGTGGACAACACCTTCGGGACGGGCTTTATCAACGCCATCGAACGGATCGTGGCGGCATTTCCAGGGATCCACACGGCCTGCGGGCTGTCCAACATCTCTTACGGGCTGCCGGCCAGAAAGTTCATGAACCAGACCTTCATGACCATGGCGATCGCCAAGGGACTGGACGGAGCGATCATCAACCCGCTGGACCAGCGGATGATGGCCACGATCATCGCCGCCGAAGCCCTGGCCGGCCGGGACAACTTCTGCATGAACTACCTCAAGGCCTTTAGGGCCGGCATGTTCGAGGGGTGATTCATTTAAGGAACCGGGCCTGTTTCTTGGCGGGCCCGGTTCTTTGACCGCCCTGTTTGACACCCGCAACAACGCCTTCCTTTTTTCGCTACCGGAATTCCGTGTTCAAATCTACAAAAAATATGCTAAGATATCGTGTTGATTAACCATCTATAGCCGATACAATCATTTCATATAGAGGAAAGAACGAGCGATGAGTATTGATCCCAATAAAGTCATTTATTCAATGATGCGCGTGAGCAAGCTCTACAATAAAAAGCCGGTTATCAAGGATATCTCCCTTAGTTATTTCTATGGCGCCAAAATAGGCGTACTGGGCCTGAATGGCTCCGGGAAAAGCACCCTGCTGAAAATCATGGCCGGCGTGGACAAGGAGTTCAACGGTGAAACCATTCTGTCGAAGGGTTACACCATCGGCTATCTGGAGCAGGAACCGCTGGTAGACGAAACCAAGACTGTTCGCGAGATCGTCCAACAGGGTGTTCAGGAAACCGTCGACTTGATGGAAGCGTTCAACCGGATCAATGAACGCTTTGCCGAACCCATGTCCGATGACGAAATGGACAAACTGATCCAACGCCAGGGTGAGGTTCAGGAAAAGCTCGACACCCTGGACGCATGGGATCTGGATTCCCGGCTGGAGATGGCCATGGATGCCCTGCGATGCCCGCCCGGAGACACCCCGGTGAACGTCATCTCCGGTGGTGAGCGGCGCCGGGTGGCGCTGTGCCGCCTGCTGCTCAAAAAACCCGACATCCTGCTGCTGGACGAACCCACCAACCACCTGGACGCCGAATCCGTCGCCTGGCTGGAACAGCATCTCCAGCAGTACGCCGGCACCATTATCGCCGTCACCCACGACCGCTATTTTCTCGACAACGTGGCCGGATGGATCCTTGAACTGGACCGCGGCCATGGGATTCCCTGGAAAGGCAACTACAGCTCCTGGCTGGAGCAAAAGCAGAATCGCCTGGCCAACGAAGAGAAGTCGGAAAGCGAACGCCAGAAGACACTCAAACGTGAACTGGAGTGGATCCGCATGGCACCCAAGGGCCGGCGGGCCAAATCCAAGGCACGTATCACCTCCTATGAAAAATTGCTGGAGCAGGCCAACGAAGGTTTTGCCAAAGACCTGGAAATCTATATTCCGCCCGGTCCCCGCCTTGGCAACATGGCCATCCAGGCCAAAGGTGTGTCCAAAGCCTACGGGGACAAACTGCTGATGGACAACATGGACTTTACCCTGCCACCAGGCGGCATCGTTGGAGTAATCGGCCCCAACGGTGCGGGCAAGACCACCCTTTTCCGCATGATCACCGGTCAGGACCAACCGGACAGTGGTTCGATCGTAGTCGGCGAAACGGTCCGCCTGGCATACGTGGACCAGAGCCGCGATGTGCTGGACCCCCAAAAAAATATCTGGGAGATGATCTCTGGCGGCCAGGATACCATTGAACTGGGCGATCACATGGTCAACTCCCGGGCGTACGTGGCCCGCTTTAACTTTTCCGGTTCCGATCAACAGAAAAAAGTGGGGATGCTGTCAGGTGGTGAACGCAACCGGGTTCACCTGGCGCGCATGCTGAAATCCGGTGCCAACGTGCTGCTGCTGGACGAGCCCACCAATGACCTGGATGTCAACACCATGCGGGCGCTGGAAGAGGCCCTGGAAAATTTCGGTGGCTGTGCCGTTGTCATCAGCCACGATCGCTGGTTTCTCGACCGCATCGCCACCCACATTCTGGCCTTCGAGGGTGACAGCAAGGTGGTCTGGTTCGAAGGCAACTATTCCGACTACGAGCAAGACCGGAAAAAAAGGTTGGGTGCAGCCGCGGATCAACCCCACCGCATCAAGTACCGGCAGTTGACCCGGTGATCAGTGATTGCAAACTTGTGGGCGTGGGGAATTGAACGCTTGAACGGTCCTCAAATTCCTTGATCCCTGGATCCCCGATTCCAGAATTCGAAACATGCTATTTCCAACGGTTGAAATACGTTTGCCTGCATGGATGGACACCGTCATTTTCGCCAGGGACCGTGCCTATCCCGAGTTGACGGACCGCATGGCCCTCGTGATCGACCTGGCGCACAAAAACGTGGACGCGGGAACCGGCGGACCCTTCGGGGCGGGAATTTTCGAGATGCAGTCGGGCCGACTGGTCGCGCCGGGCGTCAACATGGTGATCCCGGGCAACTGCTCCGTCGCCCACGCGGAGATCACCGCCATCATGCTGGCTCAGAAGCTCATCGGCACCTACGATTTAGGCGGAGAAGGGTTGCCCGCCCTGGAATTGGTATCCAGCACCGAACCTTGTGTCATGTGCCTGGGCGCCGTGATCTGGTCAGGTGTAAGGCGGCTGGTTTGCGGCGCCCGTGACGGCGACGCCCGTGATATCGGGTTCGACGAAGGTCCCAAACCGGAGAATTGGGTCGCTGCACTTCAACACCGCGGCATACGAGTTATCCGGGATATTAACCGCCAGGCGTCCGTTGCCGTGCTCAATGATTATGTGAAGGCTGGCGGTCCTATCTATAATGCCCGTCAGGATGCCGGATAACCGGGCGGGTTCCGGCATCCAACAACCAAAAAGCGGATTGGCGCGCATGCATAAAATCTACGGACAGTTGAGCCGAGTCGTCGGATTCTTCACTACCACCCTCTGGCGGGCAAGACGCAGTGAACAGCCGGCAGGCCGGTGGCTGCTGATTCGGCTGATGCGAACCATGATTCTGGCATTTCAGGGCTTTACCCGGCATCATGGCCCGTTGCGTGCGTCGGCACTGACGTTTTTCACACTGCTGTCGCTGGTGCCGGTGGCCGCCATGGCGTTTGGCATCGCCAAGGGCTTCGGTTTTGAAAAGCGGCTGCAGCAGGAACTGCTGGACAAGTTTTCCGCCCAGCAGGAGGTGGTCGCGCAGGTCATCGAATTCGCCCAGAACATGCTGAACAACACCAAAGGCGGAATGATCGCCGGCATCGGCGTCGTGGTCCTTTTCTGGGCAGTCATCAAGGTGCTCGGCAATATCGAAAGTTCCTTCAATCACATTTGGGGAGTCCGATCCCGCACCTTTATTCGCAAACTGAGCGACTACCTGACCATCATGCTGGTCTGCCCGGTGCTGGTGATCATGTCCGGCAGCGTCACGGTATTCATCACCTCCCAGGTGTCGGCCATCTCCGGCCGCTTCGAGCTGCTGCAGATGGTGGGGCCAGCCATTTATGTGGGTCTTAAAGTGCTGCCGTACACCCTGATCTGGATACTGTTCACCCTGACGTACATGATCATGCCCAACACCCGGGTGCGTTTTGACGGCGCCCTGCTGGCCGGTGTGATCGCCGGCTCCGCCTACCAGGTCGTTCAGGCTGCCTACATCCATTTCCAGATCATCGTGGCCAAGTACAACGCCATTTACGGCAGCTTTGCCGCACTTCCCCTTTTCCTGATGTGGCTGCAGATCAGCTGGTTGATTGTGCTTGTCGGCGCTGAAATTTCTCACGCCTATCAACATTCGGACCGTGTGGATGAAACGGCCGGGGTTACAGAGATGAGCTTCTCCCGGACCAGGCTGCTGGCCCTGACGGTCTGCCGCCATGTGGTAAACGGGTTTCATCAGGGCCTGCCGGCTCAGACGGCAGCGCAGATTGCCGATGACCTGGCGCTGCCGCCGGCACTGGTGGACAACCTGTCCGATCTTCTGGTAAGGGGAAACATCCTGGTACGAATCGACAGCGATTCAGACGATGGACAGGCCCTTCAGCCGGCCCGCGATATCGGCAGCCTGACGGTCAGCCGCGTTGTTGCTGCACTCGAGGATGTGGGTAAGAACGACGCCCCGCTGCCCCATCTGCAGGAAACGGAGACGCTGTCCGAAACCCTGATGGCATTGCGGTTGGAACTGGATCGCTCGGCATCCAACCGGCTGCTCAAGGATCTCTGAAATACAACCGGACCCAGCGGAGGTCATCGATCATGGAAAACGTCAACGAGATTACCCGGATCATCGCCCTGACCATGGGCGCCGCCTGGGCCGCCGGCATCAACCTCTATGCTGCCATTGCCACCTTGGGCATCTTAAGCGTGACCGGCAACATGACCCTGCCGACTGACCTGCAGGTGCTGGCCAACCCGTTGGTTATCGGTGCCGCCTGCCTGATGTTCGCCGTGGAGTTTGTCGCTGACAAGATGCCCGGCGTGGACAGCGGTTGGGACACGGTTCACACCTTTATCCGCATTCCGGCAGGTGCGCTGCTGGCCGCCGGGGCCGTGGGCGAGTTGAACCCCGCGGTGAGTCTGGCCGCCGCCCTTCTCGGTGGAACCCTGGCCGCCGGCACCCACGGCATGAAGGCCGGCTCGCGTCTGCTCATCAACACTTCCCCGGAACCCCTGACCAACTGGGCGGCCTCCATCGTGGAAGACATCATGGTCATCGGCGGCATCTGGGCGGCGGTAAATCACCCCTGGGTGTTCCTCGTATTTCTGGCCATGTTCATCCTGCTGATGATCTGGCTGTTGCCCAAGGTGTGGCGGGGCATAAAATTGCTGGCAGCAAAGATCAGGCAGCTGTTCACCCCGCGGCAGACCTTACCGCCGCTAACCTGACCCAACTGCTGGATAAGAAATGACCTTGTTCATCACCCTTTTCGTGACATCCTTCATCGTGGCCCTCTCGGGGGCCATCATGCCCGGTCCGCTGCTGACTGTCACCATCAGCGAGAGTTCCCGACGGGGGGTGATGACCGGTCCTCTGCTCATCGCCGGTCACGCCATTTTGGAACTGGCCTTGGTGCTGGCCCTGCTCATGGGCCTGGCCCCGCTGCTGAAGATGGAACCGGTTTTTATCGTCATCGCTCTGGCCGGTTCAGCGGTATTGCTGTGGATGGGCGTTGGCATGCTCAAATCGTTGCCGCGCATGACCCTGGTCAACGACGGCAGCCAGGCCAGAGAAAAAAACCTGATCCTGTCCGGCATCCTCATGAGCCTGGTCAACCCTTACTGGAGCATCTGGTGGGCGACCATCGGCCTGGGCTACATTCTTCACAGCATGAACGCCGGCAGCATGGGCGTGGTGGCCTTTTTTACCGGCCACATCCTGGGAGACCTGTTCTGGTACGCGGCCGTTTCCACCGCCGTCTGGAAAGGCCGGCAACTGCTATCCGACAAAAGCTACCGCATCCTGATCGGCACCTGTGCCGTCTGTCTCATCGTCTTCTCCTGCCTGTTCGCCTGGTCCGGTATGCAAAAACTCATTGCTTAGCGGATTCTCCGACGCACTCACTCTCCGGGCCTATTTTTATCTAATGTTCATGTGCCGCTCAGCCGAATACGCTACCAGGCGGATGGAGTCGGCCCGGGCATGCTCAATTTGCCTAATTGTACATTTTGAAAATTGCCATTATGGTTTTCATTTTATAAATTAATTTAAATTAAAAGTTTTAGACAGTTGACATATTTGTACTTAGTATTGTACAATTTTACTTATTTGGTCGCCTCAACATGCAGCTTGCCAACCGCATCGGTCAACCCTTTTTTTCTTCCTTGATGGCACGCAGGCGCTTTTTTGAGGGGGCTTTTTACTGTTTTGATTGACAGGAGTCAGCATGGAAAATTCATTTGCCTACAAATGGGTGGTCATCCTCTTCTTTGGCGTGGTGGGAATCATCTTCACGGCATCGGTGATCTATCTGGCAGCCGGCAATGTGGCGCCGGACACCTACTGGGGGCGAAAGATGACCCTGCCTAAATCGGAGGATGCCGGCCCCACGCTTTCTGTGAATAAGCATGTGCTCGAAAAGAACCGGGGGAAAAAGATCGGCAACCGCATTTTCTTCTACAAAGGACGCCAAGACGACCGTATCGTCTTCGACGTGATCATTCCGGAATTGGACAAGCAGTATCCCTATCCCTTCAAAGTGGATCTTTCGGATGCAAAAAACGGGTTTGAGGTGGCCGGTATCTGGTTTCAGTTGATTGCCCTTCGCCCCACTTTTGTCAGCGTCAAGGTCATGCAATAGCTAAACCGACCGGCAATGACGTGGAAGGCCGAATATACGGCCAATCCCAAGAACGAACGGCCCCGCTTACCCATTACGACCGTGTCCTCTCCAGCATGCGACCCTCTCGTCTCTCCCTCCGCAAATCATCGGTGCGCTTTGGACTTAATAATTGATCCATACCGCGAATTGGCTTCATTTCTTTGTGCCGCCAGAAACCGGCTACCTGGAAAAAAATCTCATCAGTTAAACTTTTGGGGCCTTGTGGCCGATACTATTACACGGTCTGGAAACGATGTCTGTGCCCTATTAATGCAGCCGGCGGCTCAGAATGCCGCAGGGATGGCGATACGCGTGTATAGAACAACAACCATTTGGTCATCTGGTGCCTGTACCAGCAATAAAGATTGCCGATCCTTCCAAAAGGCAAACCGCCTGGGTTTCACCCTGGTCGAGGTGATGGTATCCGTGTGCATCATCGGGGTATTGTCCGCCATCGCCACGCCCTTTTACGCGAGCTACCGTGAAAGGGCCCGCGTAACCGTCGCCATATCCGATATGAAAAACATCGAAACCGCGATATTCAATTTCATCGCCAACACGGGTGCCCTTCCAGACACGCTGGCCCAGATCGGCAAGGGCAATCTCCGTGATCCGTGGGGCAATCCCTATGCCTACCTGAGAATCGACGGCAGCGAAGTTAAAGGAAAGGGGATGATGCGCAAAGACCACTTCATGGTGCCGGTCAACACGGATTTCGATCTTTACAGCATGGGCAAGGATGGTGCCAGCGCAGCGCCGTTTACCGCCAAGGCCAGTCAGGACGATATCGTAAGGGTCTATAACGGTGGACACTATGGAAAAGTTTCCGAAATCTGACCTACCGGGACAGGCAGGCAACCGATGAAATGGGAAGTGAGTGTCTTCAACAGCAGACTGGCCAGGCGTATCTTTGCCACATTCATTGCCTGTGCCCTGATTCCGGTCGTCATCCTGGCCGCCCTCTCCCTCTACCAGGTGACCGGCCAGCTGAAAGCACAGGCCGCCCAACGGCTTCAGCGGGCCGCCAAGAGCCACGGGCTGTCCATTTACGAGCATCTCATGTTCTGCGCAGACGAATTGAAACTGATTGAACGTCGCTCCGGAGCAGATTGGGTCCGGCAACAGAAAAAGTTCAGCGCCATCGGCCGGCGATTTCCCGACGGCCGCTACGAGGCCCTATTGGGCGACCCGATTCCCATCACGAGTGTGAGCCCCGAGGAGCAGGCCCACCTAAGCAGCGGCGAACCCCTGCTGGTTGTCACCCGACACGGCACCACCGAGATTATCCTCATCCGCTACGAGGATACCGGCAGCGATTCACCGGGGTTACTGATGGGGACGATACGCGGTGAATACCTGTGGGGCATCGATAACGGCAACAACTTGCCGCCGCTGACCGAATTCGCGGTGGTCCAGGCAACCGGCCTGGCTCTGCACCACTCGTTGAATTGGCCGCCGGAGCCCGAAGCGCTTAACCATCCTGGGCAGGAACAACAAGTCCGGACCCACCTTGCCGGCTCCGGCTGGTTTGTTGCCGACTGGTCCCTTTTTCTCAAGCCGAAATTCGGCAGCCACAGCTGGACCCTGATCGTGCTGCAGCCGGAAGAGTATGTGCTGACCCCCATTGCCCGCTTCAAGTTCATTTTCGTGCTGGTGGTGGTCCTGGCCCTTCTGATGGTAGTGGCGCTGAGTCTTTTCAACCTGCGCCGCTCCCTGGAACCTATCGATGCCCTTAAAAACGGGGCCCGGCGGATTGCTGACAAAAATTTCGACCACCGCGTGCGTGTCACCAGCCGCGATGAGTTCCAGGAACTGGCGGAAACCTTTAACAGCATGTCAGGCCAGTTGGGAAGGCAGTTCCGGTTTCTGGCCGCTCGGGCGGAAGTTGATCATGCCACCTTGTCAGGAAAGGATTTTGCCACCATTACCGGGCTGTCCATTGTGCGCCTGTTGAAAGATTTCAAACTCTGCCGGGTCGGCATTGCCCGCGTCAATGCGGATGCTCCCGATGATGCACTGATATTAGCCGGTCATCAGGTTACGCCGGACTTTATTACCAGTCAGCCGTTTCAGGTGCAGGAAAAACATTTAAGTCGATTCCACAGGAATTGTCCGTGGGTGTTACTGGATAACCCTGCGGATATTTCCCACTACCTGCCGGTCGACTTTTTTTCGCCGGGCGGAACGGCAATTTTCTTTCCCGTGTATATCGCGGACAAGCTGTTTGCCCTGCTGTTCGTTTCGTGTCGCCCCGGAGATCCTCCGGCCGAAGAGACCTTTTCGCTGGTGCGCCAGATCGCCGACCACCTGGCCGTGGCCTGGTCCAACGTCAACCTGATCCGCAACCTGCGGCAATTGACCATCGGCTCCATGCAGGCCCTGGCCCGCACCGTGGATGCCAAGTCGCCGTGGACCGCCGGCCACTCGGCCCGTGTCATGCGCATCGCGATGGGCATCGGCCGCCACATGGGATTGCCCCCGAAAAGCATCGACTGGCTGGAGCAGGCGTCCCTGCTCCACGACATCGGCAAAATCGGCATCTCCTCGAAACTTCTGGACAAGCCCGGCCGGCTGACGGATGAAGAGTTCGAAATCATTAAATCACACCCGGTCATCGGCGACACCATTCTCAACCCCATCCCGGCATTCAGACCGATCATTCCCATGGTCCGCCAGCACCACGAACGCTGGGACGGCAAGGGGTACCCGGACGGCCTGTCCGGCGAAGCCATCACCCTGGAGGCCCGCATCATGGCCGTAGCCGACGTCTATGATGCCATGGCATCGGACCGGCCTTATCGCAAAGGCATGGACCTGGAGCGCGTCATCGCCATCATTAGAAGCGAAGCCGGACGGCAGTTTGATCCCACGGTGGTGGAGGCTTTTATGGAAATGGTGAAAGAAAAGTCCGCCCTGGCGGCATGAAGCCGCTCATTGGGTCATTGAACGCAGAAAAAGAAGATGATGAAACCGAAACTTCCAATTAAAAAGACCCAGGCCGATGCCATTCGCAACCTGATGCTGCTGATTGTCATCATCGCCGCGATATACTGGCTTTTCGCACCCGGCCCCTCGGGCTCGTTTCGCCCGCTGTCCCCGGCTGACTTGCAGGGGGTATGGACCACCGCGCACCCCCAATACCAAGACCGTTACCTGCAATTTTCCGACGGCAAGGTTGCCTTCGGATGGGGGGAAGCCGGCGCCGGCGCCTATACCATCGACAAGATGGACAGCGAGCCGGCAAAGGATAGCACCCGGGTTCATATCCGCTATGTCGACATGGACGCGACAGTCTATGGACTCAATTTTCACTACGCGGATCAAGGCGGCGGCATGATCTGGATGAAAAACCAAAAGCGCGTGCACTGGATCCGAAGCAGCCCCCAACCGCTCTACGACACCGTTTTAAAATAGCCACTCGCAGCAAGCCAAAGGATGATATCGTCATGACAGACAAACCCAACAATCGAAGCTGGAAAAATTTCCTGGTCCGCCGGGACGTGCAGCTGCCCATCATTGCAGCCAACTTGGCGTTTCTGGCCCTCGTCACCGCCATACTCGTCGCTGTCCTTCTCTCCCCGTTGTATTATGACATGCTCAACGCCGAGAATCTGTGGGCCCAGAACGTTTCCGGCAACCTGTTTCTGATCCTGCTGAGACGTATCGCGTTGGCCATGCTGTTGATCCTGATCATGGCCGCCGCCCACCAGATCATCCTGTCCCACCGCTTCTGCGGGCCGCTGGTCAATTTTGGCCACACCTTCGACAAAATGATTCAGGGAGATTTTTCCCGCAAGGTCCACCTGCGAAAAAATGACTTTCTCAAGGCCGAAGCTGCCCAAGTAAACACGATCATCGATCGCCTCAACACGGACGGCCAGGAACTCAAGGAGAACGTGCATCAAATCACCCTGATCGTCGCCCAGTTGAAACAGCGCGCCCTGCCAAAGGATTCCGCAGAGCTGGTCGATCGTCTGGGCGGCCCCCTCGACTCCTGCCGGAAGACTCTGACAGCGTGGAATCACGCTCGCAGGACGAACGCTTCAACAGGCTGATGAAAAGCGTCAAGAATGGATCATCCAACCTTGTACCTTCCTGATCCGTTGTTTTCGACTGACTCCCTGATGCTGCCCAACTGCTCGTGAGCCGAAAGGATCAACCGCTCGGTGGTCTCCCAGTCGATGCAAGCGTCGGTAATGGAGACCCCGTACTCCATGGTCTCCAGGCAACCGGTGTTTTTCTGATTTCCCGCTTTCAGATTGCTCTCCAACATCATGCCGATGATGCTGTCGTTTCCGTCCATGCGCTGGTTGACCACATCCTGCCACACCGATCCCTGAAGGGTGTAATTTTTCCTGGAATTGTCGTGCGAGCAGTCCACCATGATGGCCTTGGTCAGGCCTTTGGCCGCCAGCATGGCCCTGGCCTCCTCGATGCTGACGGTATCGTAGTTGGGCCTGGATCCGCCGCGCAGCACAATGTGCGCGTAGGGATTGCCGGTGGTTTTGACGATACAGGTATGGCCGTCCGGATCGATACCCAGGAAATGTTGCGGAGACGCGGCTGCGATCATGGCGTTGATGGCGGTGGACAGGTCACCGTCCGTGCAGTTCTTGAACCCCACGGGCATGGAAAGGCCGCTGGCCATTTCACGATGGGTCTGGGATTCGGTGGTCCGTGCACCGATGGCGGCCCAGCATACCAGCCCGGCAATATACTGCGGGACGATAGGGTCCAGCATTTCCGTTGCGGTCGGCATACCCATTTCGGTCACCTGGACCAGCAGGCTGCGGGCTTTCTGAAGGCCGGTGTTGATGTCGTAACTGCCGTTGAGCCAGGGATCGTTGATCAATCCTTTCCAACCCACATTGGTGCGGGGCTTTTCAAAGTAGACCCGCATAACCAGCAGCATCGTTTCCGCAACCCTGTCGCTCAGCGCTTTGAGCCTGCGGGCATATTCCAGGGCCGTCGCCTCGTCATGGATGGAACAGGGGCCGGCGATCACCAGCAGCCTGGAGTCCTTTCCGTCCAGGATGTCCGAGATGGCCCGACGTCCTTCCACCACCGTGCGATGAGCGTTTTCATTTATTGGAATCTGGTCTTTCAACTGGGACGGCGAAATGAGCGGATCAAATTTTTCCACGCGAATGTCGTAAGTCTTTTCCATGCTGGTTTTCCTTTCCGGTTTAAAGGTGGGGGCTTTCATTCGGGTATCCACAATAAAAAAAGCCGCAGGCGGTTGCGCCTGCGGCTCTTGCATTTACCTATTTGTCACGGTTTCAGCAGACCACAGGCGCACCTCGGCTGAAATAAAAATAAAAACCGAAATAAGTGACGCTGACGACTGCCGGTTGATACATGATGAGAATGACCCTTTCTTTAGATCATATTTGCCTTTAACACACTGTTTTCAGAGATGCAAACCCCAATACGAAAAAAGGCCTCCCCGAAGGGAGGCCTTTTTATACTCAACAAAGCGTCAGGTGATTGAGATCTGCCCGCCGCAAGAACCGGAGAGTGCGGTCACTATTGCGGATCAATCGCAAAGCTCAAACAGTGCGGCTGCACCCATGCCGCCGCCGATGCACATGGACTCCACGCCATACTTCACACCCTTGCGCCGCATGTTGGCCAGCAGCGTGGCGCACAGCTTGGCACCAGTACAACCGAGGGGATGACCCAGAGCGATCGCACCGCCATTGATGTTGATACGGTCCATCTGATCCTCGATGCCGATGGTTCGGATGCTGTATAGCGCCTGTGAGGCGAAGGCCTCGTTGATTTCCCACAGTCCGATGTCGCTGGTTTTCAGATTGGCCATATCGAGCAGTTTGGGAATGGCCACCGCCGGTCCGACACCCATCTCGTCCGGCTTGCAGCCGACGGTGGTGTACATCTTTAGCTTGGCGATGGGTTTAAGGCCATATTTTTTCACCGCGTCACCACTGGCAATCATGGTTGCGGCCGACCCATCCGTGGTCTGCGACGAGTTGCCCGCAGTGACCGATCCGTTGACCGCAAATACGGCGCGCAGCTTGGCCAGGCCTTCTTTGGTGGTGGTATCGCGGACACCGTCATCGAAATCCTGAATGAAGGTTTCCTTCTTGTAGGTGCCGTTTTCCTGAAGCACGTATTTGGCTGCCGGGGTGGGTTCGATCTCGGTAAACAACCCCTCCTTCTGGGCCTTGGCCGCCTTCATCTGGGATTCGTATGCAAAGGCATCCTGGTCCTCACGGCTCACCTGGTAGCGGTTGGCCACATTTTCCGCGGTGATGCCCATGGACGCGTAAAGGTCCGCATGAGCTCTGGCGTGTTCGGGATGAGGGCGGGGCAGGTTGCCGCCCATGGGCACGAACGTCATGGACTCCACCCCGCCACCCATGGTGACCTCGGACCAGCCGGCCATGACGCGCAGCGAGGACAAGGCAATGGCTTCCAGTCCCGACGAGCAGAAGCGGTTGACGGTGGCGCCGGATACGGTAATGGGGAAACCGGCGATCTGGGTGGCCAGCCGGCCGATGTTCAGGCCCTGCTCGGCTTCGGGAAAGGAGCAGCCGATCATGACATCGTCGATGTCCTTGGGCTCGAGCTTGCCGGTTTTTTCAACCGCCGCCTTCATGATGAAGGCGAGCAGGTCTTCCGGCCGGGTATCTTTAAAGGCCCCTTTTCCTCTCCGGCAACCGGGGGTCCTGACGGACGACACGATATATGCATCTCTCATGGAATATTCCTCCTTTGCTTACAGGCGATCGATTGGATTAGTTTCGCAGCGGCTTGCCGGTGGTCAGCATGTGCTCGACACGGGCAACGGTCTTTTCCTGCTTCCAGAAATCGACGAATGCCTCTCTCTCCAGATTGAGGATGACCTCCTCGTCAACGGTGCTGTTGGTGCGAACGTCGCCGCCGCTGATCACAAAAGCGATCCGTTTGGCCAGGAACGCATCGTACTCGCTGACGAATTTGGCTGACTGCATATTGAACAGCTCGGCGTCGATCATGCCCTGCGCCGCTGCACCGAGCACCTGGATGGGCCGTTTGACCGGCGGTGCGTAGGCTTCGTCCACCATCTTGAGGATTTCCTTCTTGGCTTCACCGATGAGGTAGTCCCGGTTGAACACAATCCGGTCCTGGGGACCAAGGAAACCGTTGGCCCGCGCTTCGGCGGCGGACATGGAGACCTTGGCCATGGCGATGGCCATAAACGTGGGGATGAAGAATTTTGCAAGGTCCACGTCAGTGACCGGTCCGGGGATGGTGCTGGTCATTTTCTTCCACAGGTTCAGGCATCCGCCGCCACCGGGCAGCAGGCCCACGCCAATCTCGACAAGACCCATGTATAGCTCGCTGTGGGCAACGATCTTGTCAGCGGCGCCAAGGCACACTTCGCAACCGCCGCCCAGGGTCATGCCGTATGGCGCGGCCACCACCGGAAAGCTGGCATAGCGGACCTTCTGCATGCCGGTCTGGGCCTTTTTAAGAAAAGCGTCAATTTCGGCGTACTTGCCTTCCTTGGCCAATCCGGCCATGAAGGCCAGATCACCGCCGGCGGAAAACGCCCCGGGCATGCCGCCCGCCTGATTGCCGATCACCAGACCGGCACCGTTGGCGTCCACATAATCCAGGCCTTCGGCCATGAAATCAACGATCTCGCCGTTGATGGCGTTCATCTTGGTGTGGAATTCCAGGCAGTAGACATCGTCGCCGATGTCCACCAGGGAGGCTGATTTGCAGGATTTGACGGTCTTGTTGTCGGCCTTGAGGCCGGCCAGCGAGATGATGTTTGCACTGGTTTTCACCGGCTGGTAGCTGCCGGTGGCAAAATCGTAATAAAACGGCTTGCCGTTTTCGAGCCGGTAGAAGCTGTCCTTGCCGGCCGCCAGCATGGATTTGACCGATTCGGGTACAGTGAGGCCGTCGGCTTCCATCTTGGCCACGGAGGCCTTCACGCCAATGGCATCCCAGGTTTCAAAGGGTCCCATCTCGAAGTTGAACCCCCAACGCATGGCGTTGTCGATCTCGACGATCGTGTCGGAGATTTCCGGAATCCGGTTGGCCGCATAGATCAGGTTGGAGGCGACGGCCTTCCAGGCAAACCGAGCACCCTTATCGTCTCCATAAACAACCGCTTTCATCTTTTCCGGCAGGGATTTGGCAGATTTGGCGGCAGCCAGGCAGGGCAGTTCCACCTTGCCGTATTCGGCATGCGCCAAGGTGTTCGGATCGATCACCGTGCGGATTTTTTTCCATTCGGGCGTCAAGTCGGTCTTGTAAAAGCCCACTTTGGTCTTTTTTCCCAACATTTTGCCATCGATCATCTTGCCCACGAAATCGGGCATTACGAAATCGTCCCGCGCCTCATCGCCGGGTACCAGGTCGTAGGTGTTCTTGGCCACGTGGAAAAGGGTGTCCAGTCCCACCAGATCGGCGGTCTTGAACATGGCGGTTTTCGGGCGGCCCATGGCCGGTCCGAAAAGGGCATCGACCTCGGGGATGGTCATGCCGTCTTCGAGCATCAGCTGCATGGTTTTTACCATGCCTTGGACGCCGATGCGGTTTCCAACGAAATTGGGGGTGTCTTTAGCCCAGACAATACCCTTTCCCATGACCCGCTCGCCATAGTCGGCCATAAACGCGAGCACTTCGGGAAGGGTCTTTTCGCCGGGAATAATCTCCAGCAGCTTCATATAGCGGACCGGGTTGAAAAAGTGAGTGCCCAAAAAGTGTTGTTTGAATTCGTCGCTCAACCCCTCGCTCATGCTTTTCAGCGGGATGCCGGAGGTATTGGAGGAGATAATGGCACCCGCCTTTCTCACCGGTTCGATCCGTTTGAGCAGGTCCTGTTTGACCTTCAGGTTCTCGACCACCACTTCCACGATCCAGTCGCAATCAGCCAGCTTGTCGAAATCGTCCTCCAGATTGCCGATGCTGATCAGATCTGCATCCTTGGGCTGCATGAGCAGTGCCGGCCGCGACATGAGGACGGTATCGAGCCCTGCCTTGGCAATTCTATTTCTGGCCACCGGATTGGTCTTTTCCGCTTCCTTCAAGTCAAACGGAACAATGTCAAGCAGCAGCGTTTTCACACCGGCACTGGCCAGAAGCGCGGCAATGCCGCCGCCCATTACGCCGCTACCGATGACCGCTGCCTTCCTGATTTTCCTGGTCATAATATCCTCCTGCAGATTTAAGTTGCCCTTGGGTCATTTTACCGCGTGTCAACCACGCGTCGCCCGCGCAAGCGAGAACAAAGCGCGGCACCAATTGGATTGGGGTGGTCGCCGGCACCGCCTGAGACCGGTATTGCCATAAAATGGCCGGTGCCGGAAACGACCTGGGATTCGCCTACCCCTGCCCGGTTCAAACAAGATCCCGGACACAATGCTGGATTCTGGATACAGTTATGGACTTTTTGTTTAACCAAGGCCTCGATGAATCCGGACAGGGATGAGCGAAAATGAAACCTATTTATGAATGAGCGTTCATTCATTTATCAAAGGAGGAAACACCCTGTCAAGCACAAAACGATACCGATGCCGGCGCGCTTCAATAAACCTTGATTTATAATATTAAAACAAACGTATAAATACGTTACAGCCGTCGACGTCCCCTTGTCTGGAACGGGGATCGGACCGGCGGCCGACCGAATGAATTAAAATTCAGAATGCCCGGCATGGCCAGCATGCATCGCTTCTTTTCCCTCGGCGGCAGGCCGTCTGGGAAGAGGGATGGGCAAAATCATTTCCCATAGAGAACGGGGTTATGATTTCTGATTTCAGGCGGACCGGATTCGCCGAAAGTGCGTTCCTAAAGATTTGAACGATGATGAATGAATATTCAGTTATGGAATCGGTTTGCCGTCGGCAAAGGCCGGCTCATGCAGCGGCAACAGGATATCGGCCATATTCTTGACCTCGATCAGGATGTCATAGGCGTCGTAGGCGTTCACATGCGTGCCGGGAGGAATCACGTCCATTTCCATGGCCAGAATCTGTTTCGGGGGGAAGAAGTTGTCGTTAATCACGCAGAACCCGGTGATGGCCGCAGTGCCGCCGGCCGTCTCGACCAGCACGGTCAGTCCACCTTCGGTGTGGGCCGGCGTGTGCATGACCCGGATGCCGTCGGCGACCGCCCCGTCAGACTCCACGAGTCGAATCTGACCGTTATGCTCCACCTCCTCGATGTAGTCTTCCACATACCTGAAATCGAGGGGGTGGGGATCATGGATGCGCGCCATTTCTTTCGGGTGGACCAAGATCTCTGCATGGGTGCATTTGTAGTCGTTTTCGCAGTGGTCGTTATGAAGATGGGTGTGAATCACCATATCGATGCACGCCGGCGTCAGGCCATGCAGGGCCAATCCCTCTTCGAAGGTATAGATCCGCCCGCCGATGGCCCTCATTCGCTCTTCAGATTGCACGGGATGCATCTCGCCGGTATCCACGAGAATCGTTTTGTCCCCGCCCTCCAGATACCAGCAGTAGATGGGAATGGTATATGGTTTTCCGTAGTCCTGCTGATAGGTCATCATTCCCTTGTCGAACTGTTTGGTTCCCATGACAATGGGATGGATGCGGAACTGGCTCACCGGCGGGCCTCCTTGGTAACGGACACAATTCACAATAGCGGTGAAAGACAATTTTAGGGCATATGCTTTTTCAGGTCAACGCTTTTAGCCCCGTTTGCTTTTTTAGCGTGTTGACAGCACCCCCCTTGCACCTATACATGGTGCCCAATGCGCCGGATGGATCCGGCAGCCCAGACGCACCGTTGGTCATCCAAACGTTGACATTTGGCATTTTGATCAACACGTTGTAGATCGCTGCCAATACGAACGGATTTAACACCAAGAAGTTACGGCTACCCCTAAAGGACCGTCATATGGCTACAGAGAACGATATCGTGCTGATCCATTTTGAAGATCAACCCTTGAGCTTCGCCAGGATTGAAGAGATTCTTCCCGATAACAAACCGGACTGGTATCATGTGAAGCTGCTGATGCTTCAGATCCCCCTGCAGGTGGTCACCTGGATTCTGCGTGACCGGTATATCACAGGCGACGAGTTCACCATGAACGGGAAACGGATGCGTCTGGAGCGCGTCGTATGCCCGGAAACAGACGTGGAAGCGGACAATCCGCTTGAAGACGTTCCCGAAAATCGCCCCGCCCCTTCCGACAACAAGGCCACGGTGATCTCCCTGGCCGACAAACTCAAGCGTTAAATCGGCGCAACCTTGTTTCGTCATGAACGGTGAACCGAAGCAAATTCTGTCCGTTTCCAGACGAACGGACATTCCCGCCTTTTACATGGACTGGTTTATGGATCAGGTGGCCCGTGGATTCATCGACGTGGTCAATCCCTTCAACCGGCAGGTCAGGCGGGTAGCCGTGTCACCGGACCGGGTTCATACCATGGTGTTCTGGTCAAAAAACTTCGGTCCATTTCTGGCCGGCCGTTACGGAGAGCGGATCCAGGAAATGGGCTACCACCTGTTTTTCAACTTCACCGTCAATTCACGGTCGCCGATACTGGAGCCGGTAGTTCCGGACCTGGATCAACGGCTTGGCCAGCTCCGGCAGCTTTGCCACCGGTTCGGAAGCGCGTCGGTCCAGTGGCGCTTCGATCCCATCTGCCACTTTACCATCCAAACCGGTGCCATCGAGACCAATCTCCATGATTTCGAGGCCATCGCAACAGCGGCGGCTGAATGCGGCATCGGTACCTGCATCACCAGCTTCATGGACCGCTATCGAAAAATAGAACGGCGCACCCGGGACAGGATCGTATTTGTCGACCCGTCCCCGGCTGAGCGGGTTGCAATTCTGCTGAACATGGAACAGGTCCTGTCTCCCCTGGGCATTGGGCTGACCCTGTGCTGCGAAAATGAGGCGCTTGACCGGCTTCCTGCGGATTCCACCATCCGTTCAGGGGCGTGTATCTCAGGCGGACACATCATGGCGGTTCATGGCGGCACGGTTTCCCAGCGTCAGGACGCCGGCCAACGCAAGTCATCGGGATGCGGGTGTACCGTTTCCATGGATGTCGGTTCCTACAGCCTTCACCCTTGCCACCACAACTGCGTGTTCTGCTATGCCAACCCCGCTTGCGACCGGAGGGGCCATCGATGAAAATCGGGTCCGTTATAACAGATAACTTCACCGTGCTGGCACCGCTGGCCGGCATCACCAACCTTCCCCTGCGGCTGCTGGCCAAAAGGGCCGGCTGCGGGCTGGTCTGCTCGGAAATGATCAGCGCCAACGGATTGGTCTACGGCTCCGAAAAAACGGTGCAACTGCTGACAAGTATGCCGGAGGAAAAGCCCCTGTCGGTGCAGCTTTTCGGTTCGAATCCGCCGATCCTGGCCGAAGCCGCCCGCATCGTCCAGGATTCCGGCGCCGATGTACTGGACATCAATTTCGGTTGCTCGGTTAAAAAGATCCTGAAAAGCAACTCGGGATCGGCCTTGATGAAAGACCCGCCGCTGGCGCGACGACTGCTCGATTCGGTTCGCAAGGCGGTTACCATTCCCCTGACCATCAAGATCCGATCCGGCTGGGAGCCTTCCGGGAAACAGGCCATGGAGATCGCCCGGCTGGCTGAAGACTGCGGGGTGGATGCGATCTCCGTTCACCCGCGCACGGCCACCCAGGGCTTCCGGGGAGAGGCAGACTGGTCCATCATCGCCGCGGTCAAACAGGCCCTGACCATTCCGGTAATCGGCAACGGAGATGTGACCACGCCGGCCGACGCAATGCGCATGCTGGCTGAAACCGGCTGTGACGGGGTGATGGTGGGGCGTGCAGCCGTCGGTAATCCCATGATCTTCGGTGAAATATTGGCGACCGCCCAAGGACGGCCGGCACCGGTGTCGAATGATGGTCAGCGCATCGACATGATGATCGGTTACCTGCAGGATTCGGTCCGCTATCTGGGGGAAGAAACGGCTTGTCGAATGATGCGCAGCCGGTTGTGCTGGTTTGTGAAAGGCATGCGAAACGCCGGACGGTTCCGCAACGCCATCCGGTTTATCGCTTCAGAAAAGGAGGCAATGGACCTGATCCGGCAATACGCAGAATCAATCGAATCAGAGCCTATCATGCCTGATTGCAGGTAGCCCCCAGTGTCCATTCAGAGATGGTGGGTTTGGATTCGGGCCACTTGCGCGAGAACGCCGTCCAAAGCCGAAATATGCCATTGCTGGATGGATGCTGACTATCGCCCTGGGATCACGATGCTGCCCGCCGGCGGTAATTCGCCGGATTCGGGTTCGCCGAAAGATTGCCGGGACGATACCCGGCTGACGGTGATTTCGCCGATTTTCGGTCCGGGCACGGTATAACGCTGCCCATCCAGGCCGGTCAGAACGGCGCTGCCATCCAGCACGCTGAAGCCATCGCCCACTTCAATCCCCACCTCGCTGCCGGCCGCAATGACGCATGACCGGCCTTCGACGGAAACCACGGCCGACACCCACTGGCTGTCTTTGATGGCATCGCCCATGCGCTCTCCCAGTGCTTCGCCCATCTCCTCGGCCAATTCAGCCAAATCGTCCACCTCCACCTCCTGGCCGTTGCGGAAAATGGCGGCTTGGTCCTCGTCAATATCGACTTCATCGGTCATGATTCCCAGAGCCAACCGAGCCCCTGTCGCCGCATCATAAACCGCTGCAGCGGTCTGGACCTGGAGGCTGTAGGCCACCTCCTTGAAAAACCAGAACCCCGTATCCCGGGTGCGCAGTCGAATGTCCATCAGTAAAGGGCTCACCACGGCGTTGATGCCCGCCTGGCGGGCGAGTCCCGACAGGGTGAACACATCGATGTCCCGGTTGGCGATCCGCGGCGGGTTCCACAAAAAAGGAGGAACCTCGGTTTTACCCGGCACCATCAGCAGGGCATCGGACGCATTCGATTCCAGGCTGGACAGGAAGGCGTCCATAAACGGTGACGCCACCTGAGAGCTGTTGAACATGGTGGAATTGGAAAGTACCAGAACACCTACCACTTTCCGGTAGTTGCCGCTGCCGGAGAAGTCGCGAATGGTTTTTTGTTCCGCGGGTCGGTAAGACGAGGACATTCCGCAGCCGGCAAGCAACAACGCCACCAGCAAAGGCAGCACCCGTCTGTTTTTTTTCGGGCAAGCGAAACCGGTCATAACGCCGCCTCGTATCGGGCGCAAACGGTGGCGGTCAGACCGCCCCGTGATGTGAATTGCCCGGTGACTTCCATCATCTTGGGTTGGAGCACCTGCACCATATCGTCGAGGATCCGGTTGGACACGTGCTCGTAAAACATGCCGACGTTACGAAACTGGAGCAGATAGTATTTCAGGGATTTCAGTTCGACAATGAAATTGTCCGGTGTATACCGGATAGTGATGGTGCCGAAATCCGGCAGCCCGGTCATGGGGCAGACCGAGGTGAATTCAGGCTGGGAAATGCTGATGACGATATCCCGTGTGCCTTTGTAATGGTAGTCGATGGGATCGAGCACATCGGCGGCAACGATGTCCGGCTTGTCCACGCGGTAGCGGACGGTGTGATCATATGATTTCATGGGCGTCTCCAATCGGTTTCTGTTGGGACTTCTTATTAGAGGATGGTGAAAACCGTGTCAAACGTTCTGTTGCCCCTTGTTTATCGGGCAGGGGCCGGATCTGGATGCAGGCCGTGGTTGACTTCCGCCTGACTTCCTGTTAACAGTTCAATATATTTAACAATATGATCCTTAAAGGCGGGCACTGATGAGAAAAACGAGCCAGGATGAACAGATCCTTCGGGCCACCAAGGAGATCGTGGTCAAGTTCATTGAAACCGGACGGATTTCGCCCACGGGATTTCCCGAGGCATTCAAGACCATTTACCGGGCGGTGGATGAAACCGTGAGACTGGCGGCAGATCCGGAAACCGCGGATGAAAATGCCGGGGAGGCGTCCTGATCGGCAGCCTCCCCAGGCAGTGGTCGATCGGGTGACGATCAGGCAGTGTAGGTGAGATTGAAGCTGGCCGATTCACTAACCATCTGAATCTTATTCGTAAATTCCGTCTCCACGGTCTGGATCACGTCCCGCTCCAATTTATCTGTGGGTGCGGCGTCTTCCTCACCGTTCCGGTATCGGCCCAGAAGGTCCTTGATCGATGCGACCAGACGATTGCGCTGCCCACGGAATCCCATGACTTTTTCGGTCATTTCTTCGGTCAACCGGTCGATGCGATCGATCAGCCGCTGGAGGCGGCCATGGCCGCCGCGGTGAGGGTGGACGTGCTCGCGCCTGTCTGGCGCCATTTCGCTGATCTGGACCTTTTCCTGCTGGCCGTACCGGACCTGACGCTGGTAGGAAAATGCAGCCTCCAGGTTAGAGAGGGTATCCAGTTCCTTCAACAGTTCCCCGCCCTTGGCCATTTCTTTTAAATCGCCGGCAAGAAAATCATCGATCATGGAACCAATGGCTTTCACGGCCTCTCGAATGTCTTCCAGTTCCGCTTCATTCAGGTCCCCGTGCACCTCGATGGCCATTTTCTGGCTGCTTGAGAATTCGAAAAAAGCCGTTTTAGAAGATGCGGTCCGGCCGTCCGCATAAGAATCGCTGCGATAGGTACCGGCATGGGCCTCCATGGCCGATGCCATGCTGAGGGTGACCGTGTCCCCTTCGTCGGTGATGATGGTAAGGTCCGTGCTTTGGCTCAATGACACTGACCCGGTGCGGGCCTGCTCCGCCTGGTAGCTTCTGCCGCCGGCGAAAGCCCCGTGGGAAAACGGGGCCAATGATTCTTGATTGGCTACAGGGTTCATTCTGAACGCCTCCTTTTATGAATTCCATTAAGCGGGATATCGGCTGCTGGAAATGCATCTTTAGGAAGCGTTATAATAAAAAATCAGGGCGAACCCAGCGCCTGCGGCCAAAGGTAGTAAAAACCGGCATCAAGAGAAAGCAGGTCGCCGATTGGCCCCATGTCCACCATCGGCCTGGGGTTGGCCTGGGTGCCACTGGTGAGGGTGTTGTAAAGGTTGTCGTTGGGATAATCGGTCCGCCGGTAGACCACCACCCGGGCATCGGCATCCAGATCGGCAATTGCTCT
Source organism: Desulfosarcina sp. (assembly GCF_055467485.1). Classification (NCBI taxonomy): domain Bacteria; kingdom Pseudomonadati; phylum Thermodesulfobacteriota; class Desulfobacteria; order Desulfobacterales; family Desulfosarcinaceae; genus Desulfosarcina; species Desulfosarcina sp. The sequence continues at coordinate 59,689 of NZ_JBUOIV010000024.1, forward strand.
GGCCTCGGCGATGGCGTCCTGCAGGTAGCCGATCTTGTCCACCAGACCCACGGCGACGGCGGCATCGGCCAAAAAAACCCGGGCGTCGGCAACGGTGGCCAGGCGTGCCTCATCCAGTCCCCGGTGCTGTTTCACCAGATCGACGAACCGCAGCCCCAATGTGTCGGCCAGATCCTGCAGCATGTTTTCCTCTGCCGCTGTGATCGGACGAAACGGCGATCCCATATCCTTATTCTCACCGGATTTGTTCACCTGCACATTCACACCGATCTTTTCCATGAGCCCCGATACCTGAGGCCGCATCAGGATTACACCGATCGACCCGGTAACGCTGGTGGGATGAGCCATGATCACATCGGCCGGCAGGGAGATGTAGTAGCCACCGGAAGTGGCCAGGTTCATCATGCAGACCACGATCTTCTTGCCGGTACGCTGTTTGAAGGCAACAATCTCATGATAGAGGATATCGCTGGCCGTCGTGGTCCCGCCGGGGGTATCGATCTTGAGCAGCACGGCCTTGACGCGGTCATCCTTTTCAGCCAGCCGCAGATGGGAGACGATCTCCTGAACCAGGCTGGGCATCGTACGCAGGGTCCGGCTTTTAGTGGAATCGGTGATGACGCCGGTAATGGGAATAACAAGGATCTTGTCATCCGCCGTGCCTTCAAGCGTCATTTCCTTCAAGGGATCGGATGCATCCGAGAACAAGGTGATGCGCGGGGTGGCGCAACCAGCCAACACGATCGTCAAAAAACCGGTCAAGAGAACCATTACGTATTTTTTCATAGTAAAACCTCCGGGGAATTCTATCTTCAGCCCTCGTCAGTGGGCCTCGGCCCAATTCTGTCCGCAGGCCATGTTGACTTTCAAGGGAACGGCCAGCTCCCAAACCGTTTCCATCTCCTGCCGAACCACCGTCTTTGCTTCGTCGAGCTCATCCGGCGGCACCTCGAAAATCATTTCATCATGCACGGAAAGCAGCATGGCCGTTTTCATCCGTTTTTTGCGCAGCGCCCGGTCCACGCCAATCATGGCCAGCTTGATCAGATCCGCGGCGGTGCCCTGGATGGGGGTGTTGATGGCGGTTCTCTCGGCAAACTGGCGCACGTTGCGGTTGGTGCTGGCAATGTCCGGAAGCTTCCGGATGCGGCCCAGCAGGGTACTGGTTTGACGGGAGTCGTGGGCCGTCTGAATGGTTTTATCGATAAACGCCTTGACGCCCTGGTAGCGTGCAAAATAGTGGTCGATGTACGTCTGGGCCATCTTGTTGCTGATCTCCAGCTCCCGGGCCAGCCCGAAGGCGCTCATGCCGTAGATGATGCCGAAATTGATGGCCTTGGCCTGCCGCCGCAAGTCGTCGTTGATCATCTGGGGGAAGACCTGAAAGACCTCGGTGGCCGTCCGGGTATGAATGTCCTCGTCATCTTTGAACGCCTGGATAAGAATCGGGTCCTCGGAACAGTGGGCCAGGATACGCAGCTCGATCTGGGAGTAGTCGGCCGAAAGCAACTGCCAGCCCTTGCGTGGTACGAAGGCCTTTCGAATTTCGCGGCCCTCTTCCGTACGGATGGGAATGTTCTGCAGGTTGGGGTCGCTGCTGCTCAGCCGGCCGGTGGCCGCCACGGTCTGGTTGAAAGAGGTGTGGATGCGACCGGTTTGCGGGTGAATCAGGTCCAACAGGGCATCGACATAGGTGGTCTTGAGTTTGGCCAGAGTCCGGTGGCGCAGCACCAGTGCCGGCAGATCATGGCTGCGGGCCAGCGTCGTGAGCACCTCCACGTCGGTAGAGTAGCCGGTCTTTTTCTTGGTTTTTTTCTGGACCGGCAGGTCCAGTTTTTCAAACAGGATATGCCCCAGTTGCTGTGATGAATTGATATTGAACGCCTCACCGGCCAGGTCGTGAATCTGCTGTTCGAGGATGTCCAGCTGTCCGGCAAAGGTTTTTGACAGATCCCGCAACCGTTCCCGGTCCACACAGACGCCGGTCATCTCCATCTCCAACAGCACCGGCAACAGGGGCATCTCCACCTGTTTCATCAGGTCCGTCAACCCGTTTTCCTTTAACAGGGGAACAAACACATCGTGGGCGGCCAGGGTAATGTCGGCATCCTCGCAGGCATAAGGAATGGCCTTTTCCAGGATCACCTGGTCGAAGCTGACGGCAGCCTTGCCCTTACCCGCCACCTCGGCGTAGGTGATATTCTTATGACCCAGGTAATCCAGGGCAATCTGGTCCAGACCGTGGGCCCGCTTGCCGGGATCGATCAGGTAGGACGCCACCATGGTGTCGAAATTGACGCCGGCCAGGTCGACGCCGTGGCGACGCAGCACCGTCCAGTCATACTTGATATTCTGGCCTATTTTTTCGACGTCCGGGTTGGCCAGCACCGGCCGCAGCCGTTGCAGCACCGCCTCCAGAGAAAGCTGTTCGGGCGCGCCCAGATAGTTGTGCCCCACGGGGACATAAAAGGCCTCACCGGGGGTCAGGCAGAAGGAAAGGCCCACCAATTTAGCCTGCATGGGATCCAGCGCAGTGGTTTCCGTATCCAAGGCAAACCGTTTGGCCCCCTCCAGACGGCGCACCAGGCCATCCAGGTCGTCCGCGTTCATGATGGCCCGGTAGCGCCTCTCGACCGACTGGTCCTGCGAGGCATACTCCTGCTGCAGCTGCCTGAACTCCAGCTCAGCAAAGAGACGGGTCAGCGCTTCGTCGTCGGGCTTCCGGATTTTCAACCGATCCGGATCGAATTCCACCGGAGCACGTCGGTCAATGGTCACCAGTTCGCGGCTTAACAGGGCCTGCGCTTTGTACTCGATCAGGTTTTCCTTTTGCTTTTTCTTGGTGATGGTGTCGATACCGCTGTAAACCGCATCCAGGCTGCCGAAGGTTTTGATCAGGTCCACGGCGGTCTTCTGGCCGATGCCGGGAACACCGGGAATGTTGTCCGACGTGTCACCGGAAAGGCCCATCACATCTATCATCTGCCGGGGCTCCAGGTCGAAAGCCTCGCGAATGGCGGCGGGATCGAGGACTTTGTCTTTCATGGGATCCCAGATGGTGCAGCGCTCGGTGACCAGTTGCATAAAATCTTTGTCCCCGGTGACCATGACCACGCGAAATCCGTTTTCCTCGGCGCGTTGAGCCAGTGTGCCGATCAGGTCGTCGGCCTCGTACCCCTGCATCTCGAATACAGGAATGTTGAACGCCTCGGTAACCTTCCGAATCCAGGGCAGCTGCTCGACCAGGTCGTCGGGCATGGGCGGCCGGTTGGCCTTGTAATCGGCATAGCGGTCATGGCGAAAGGTGGGGCCTTTGGCATCGAAAAACATGGCCACATAAGCGGGCGAGCGGTCCGCCATCAGCTTGATCAGCATGCGGGTAAACCCGAAGGTGGCATTGGTGTGCAGGCCACTGCTGTTGGAAAGCCCCCGCACCGCATGGTAAGCCCGGTAAATGTATGCGCTGCCATCGATCAGATACAATATCGGGGCTTCCGGCTCCAGTTTCGGCTCAATTGGCGTTGACACGAAGTAGCTCCTGCATTAGTTAATGTCGTTTTGGCATGTTGGGCGCATGGTAGCATTAACCACCTAAAACGACAAGACTTCAGCCAGTGAGCGTCTGACCATGAATGATAACGCCATCCGGCCGGCCGGCCGGTCCCGACGGCGGCGGGAAAGCCATCAAGTGTGCCACTGTTGCTCAAAATCGGTTCCCTTCTGCTGGAGTTGCCGCTGCGGTTTCATGATCTGCCAGGAATGCATGAATGAGAATGTGTGGGGCATGTCCTGCAACGGCATCACCTGGCAATGCCCGGACTGCGGCGGGCAGAACGGGTTCGGGAACCAGTAAATGCAGAACCAGCACCTGAAATCCGACCTGCTCTTCCTGCTCAGCGCTACCATCTGGGGCTTTGCCTTCGTGGCCCAACGTATGGGCATGGATCATGTGGGACCGTTCACCTTCAATGGCATCCGGTTTTTGCTGGGGGCCATGGTGCTGGTTCCATTCATTGGCAAAGATCTCAACAACCAGCCAAAAAGAAACACCGGCAACCGTCAGATCCAGAGCAAACGCCTCTTTTTCTACGGCGGCCTGGCCGGGCTGACCATCTTCGCCGGTGCATCCCTGCAGCAGGTCGGGCTTGTCTACACCACTGCCGGCAAAGCGGGATTCATCACCGGCCTGTATGTGGTGATCGTACCGATCATGGGCCTGCTGTGGGGCCAGCGCACCAACGCGGGTACCTGGGGTGGGGCCTTGATGGCGGCCGCCGGCATGTACCTGCTCAGCGTCAACGAAGACCTGACCGTCTCCTTTGGCGATCTGCTGGAACTGATCGGGGCGGTTCTCTGGGCCGGACACATTCATCTGATCGGCTGGCTCTCCCCCAAAACCGATTCGCTGCGGCTGGCTTTTGTCCAGTTTATGGTTTGCGCCGCTGCCAGCCTGATCACGGCCGTGGCCGTCGAAACCGCCAGCGTTGCCGCCATTACCGCCGCGGCCCTGCCCATCATCTACGGTGGCGCCCTGTCCGTGGGGGTGGCGTATACCCTTCAGGTGGTGGCCCAACGCCATGCCCATCCGGCCCATGCCGCCATCCTGCTTAGTTTGGAGGCGGTGTTTGCCGCCGTAGGCGGTTGGCTGATCCTGGGAGAAACGATGTCGGGCAGGGGAATGATGGGATGTGCCCTGATGTTTATGGGAATGATGGTGTCCCAGCTTTATGGGTTGGTGATAAGAAAAGGACCGAAAACGGTTCTGGGGTAGTGTCCATCCTCAGATAGACCGACCCGTTCAATCTATGCGGTGATGTTCAGCGATCGACCCACTGGGTCGGCACGGTAAGGGCGTCTGGCTCCGGATGCCTGAAGACCTTGCCGGCCATCAGCCATTTCGGCTTCGTTATCCGCCAGTTCAAGCTTGCCTTTTTCCTGTCGTGCCTGCGCTTCGACCTGGCTGGCCTGGGCCGCTACCGCCTGGTCGGCGCCAGACGGTTCGGCCGGAGCCAGGGCCGCCCGCTTCACTTGCTGCATCTTGCGGATGGTCTGGCCCGGGTCGCTCTCGGCGGAGGTATCCACTTTCACCTCGCCGCCAACGGCATACATCCTGCCGTCCGGTCCCCGCTGGAAGGTAAAACTGGCGCCCCCTTGAACCAGCCCCGCACCGGAAGCCATATGGGCGCGCTCATGGGCGCGGACTTCCTGATCCCGCTGTTTCAGCTGCTGAACCTGCTGTTTCTTTTCTTCCGACAACTGCTGTAGGCTACCTGCCTGTGGTTCACGATTTTCCTTGCGCACCGCCGCAGCGGACGCATCCCGGCCATTCATTTGTCGAGAATCGTGAACTCGCCCGTATCCGGTGGTGTGGTCAGCAAATGAATGATTCTGAAGACTTCCGATCATGATCCACTTTTTTCCCTTTGCCTGCGCCGATCAACCGAGCGCACTGCATATGGCTGCCGCAGCCGATTCAACCGAGAGGGTACCGGTATTCAGAATCATATCATAATTGGCCGGATCGCCGATGTCGCTATGAAAATATTTCCTTACAAAGGCCCGGCGATCGGACTCGGCACGCAGCACGTGGCGTTTGGCATCCTTTTTTGACACCGCGTAGGTTTCTGCCACACAGTTCACCCGCAGTTCCAGGGGGGCGATAATCCGGACCCGGAACCGGTTCTCCGGGGGCAGAACAAAATTGGCACCCCGACCCACAATAATCGCTTTTCCGTGCCGACCGATGGCGCCAATAACCTGCATCAGCACACGGGAAACCTCGTCCGGCCAGAGATGCCGCTCGCTGATGGCGGCCGACACCCAGTCTTCGATCATGGACAAACCCTTTTCGTCCAGGGTCCGAATGACCCGGGTACTGGTATCGGCATTTTCGGCCATGGCATTAATGATTTCCTGGTGAAAAAGATCCAGTCCCAGCCGTTCGGCCACTGCTTTGGCCACCAATTTGCCCCCACTGCCGGGTTCCCTGGAAAGGGTGATCACCGGCAGGGTTTTGTCCTCCCGCTTTTCCTTTCTGAGGATCTCCCAGCGACGGACCTGCTCTTCGATGAGTTGATGCATGGCTTTCATGGCGCCTCCTTATGGGTTGTGGGTTAACGCCAAGCACAAAGGTTCGCGATGACAACAATTCACTGGCTGCAACGAGAGGATCAATAAAATCGTCACGGATTCCAGGAAAGCAGTTGAAGGGGTCAATCGTTCGGCAAGCAGACGGCGCGTGGAAAACAGGGAAGCGTATGGCAAAAGGTGAATTTCGATCGCTGTAGATTCATCGCGCAACACCTCAGTCAATACAAAAAGTCTATTCAACAACAGGTTTCATGTCAAGCATGCAGTCGCCGACGGCCAGCTTCGCCGGGCCGTTTATTGGATGCAATGAATCTGTTGGACCAGCCTGCGGGTTATCTCGCCAAGGAAGCCGAAGAAAAAGTGGTCGGCACCGTCGATGATATCGATGCAGGCATCGGGGTTCCATTGGCCCATCAACGGTCGGATCAGGCCGGGCGGGGCATATTCATCGCGGCTGCCCGCAACTACCGCTGAAAGCATCGGCAGGCGAATCCCCTCTTCGAAATCGATAAATGCCACCGGTGGGGCGACCATGGTCATCCCCTGCACCAACGGACCGCTCTGAAGGGCCATGGTGTTCACCCAGGCGCCGAAGGAGTAACCGGACAGGTGAATCGCTTCCAATCCCCTGTCGATTAGAAAAGAGATGGCATCCCTGACATCATTCCGCTCGCCACGGCCCTGATCGTAATGGCCGGCGCTTCTGCCGACACCCCGGAAATTGAATCTCAAGGTGGTAAAGCCCAGCTTGCGATAGGCTGCTGCGATGGCCTCCACCACCGGATTGCGCATATCCCCGCCGTATTGCGGGTGGGGGTGGGTGATGACAACCCCCTTATCTGAAACACCGGCGTGGCAGAGACCCTCCAAGTCGCCGCATCGCGAAGGTAATTTGACGGTTGCTTCCATGGGGCACGCGCTTTTCAGTGAAACAGGGGGTTCGGGACTGGATCCATTTTTTCGTTTCGACACGCAGGGCCGCCCGGATCGCAGCCAATGCCTGGAAGATCATGGCGCCTTCTGCCTTTTTCGTCAATTGTTTATCGCGGCGGGTATGATCACTCGAACCTCGATAGCATGCTGAGTGCAGCTGAAATGCACATATATTCCCGAAGAAATAGAAAAATAACTGAATAAATGGGCCGATGCGAACGATATAGACAAGTAGGAATGACAGGAAAGCAGATCACTGTCGGCTCATCGATGGAATAACATGTCGTTATCTTTCAATTAAAACTGGAATGGCGGCTTGAAGTCAGAATGAGGCTTGCATGAAAAGCGATAGACAGTGGAAAGATCCGTTGAGGAGTTGCGCCCATGCCTGTTGAATTCGTCTATCTGGCTTTGGACCCCACGTATTCGAAGGAGGCCAGCCGCTTCAATGTCCCGGTTACCTGCTATACCGACATGGACGACTTCTTGTCAGCGGAAACCGAAATTATGGGAGTCGCGATCGGTACAACCGACGGGCCGGTGGCCGAATCCGTGCTGATCACCTTGCGCGGGCGTCCGCAGACGTCGATCAAACCGATTTTCCTGCTGTCGCCAATGGCGGGAACCGCTGCAGACCTGGCAGATGGTGTCGCCGATTCGGTTGAAGCGGCCTACCGGCATGCAAAGGAGATCCAAGACCGCCTCAAGGATCTGGACAACAGCCTCTTTACGGACAGGGACGCCACCCTATTCAGGCTGCTGGTCTTACCCAATGCTTTATCGCTTTCCACTGGCCGATGCGATTCTGGGGGATGACGAAAACAGCGGCATCTGGCTGAACAACCTCGTGGAACGGAACCTGTTGAAACATGGCCGGCTCATGGATCGCATCCGGCTATGCCCGAAATGTGAGCACGCCCACCTGAACTACGTGGATGTGTGTCCGAGCTGCAACAGCATAGATATCGTTCAGAAACCGTTTTTGCATTGTTTTGCTTGCGGCCATGTATCGACCGAGGAGGCCTTCATCGAAAAGGGGTATCTCGGCTGCCCGAACTGCAGTAGGCGCCTGCGGCATATCGGCGCGGATTACGACCGAGCCCTTGAGAGTTAGAGCTGCCACAGCTGCGGTCACGTGTTCGAGGAGCCCGAAGTGACCGCCCATTGCCAGCACTGTGCTGCCAGAAGCAAGCCCGGGGACCTGTTGCCGTACAGCGTGTACCGGTAAGAAATCACCGAGCAGGGCATCGCCGCCGTCAAGACCGGCATGCTTGAAGATGTGTATGCCCTGCTGGACAGCCTGAACAACGTGAACCCGGCCTTCTTCGAAGCGATCCTGGACTGGCTGCTGAAGCTTAATCGCCGCCACGAAGACGTGAGCTTCAGCCTCATCGGCATCCGGCTGTTGAACGTGCTCGAACTGACCGAGGTCATCGGGCGGCGGCGGGTCAGCGAACTGATGGACGGTTTCGTCGGACGCATCCGCGAGCTGATCAGGACGACCGACCTGACCACGCGGACCAGTCGACAGAACTTCTGGATCCTGTTGCCCAAGACAGACGACACCGGCAGCGGCGTCGTCCTGAGCCGCATCGTCGAGACGCAACAGGACACCCGTCAGCAGGAAGGCGTGTCCCTGGAAATAAACACCGCCTGCTTCTGTGCACCCAGCGATTCCCAGGAGGGAGAATCGGCCCCCCTGCTGCTGGCACGGCTGTCCGGGGAGCTCGAATAAGCCATGGACATCCTGACCGCCGCCTGGGAACAGCTCGTCGTCCTCCTTTCAAGCCCGTTCAAGCATGGCCTCGTGCCGTTCGTGCTCAAGTTCATTCCTTATGTGCTTTTTCTTGAATTGCCCGTTTACTTCTTTATTCTCATGGGGGTGATCAAATACGACCTCCGCAGACATCAGGACGGTAAACGGATGCCGCCTTACCACCCGAAGGTATCGTGCATCGTCATGGGATACAGCGAGGGGCGCGATATCGGGCTGAGCCTCCTCTCTCTGGCTGAACAGCTGTATGCCGGCCAGATCGAAATCCTGGCCATGATCGACGGCGCCCAGAAAAACATCGACACCTACAACGCCGCCTGTCAACTGCAGGATCGGGTCGATCGCCTGCCACGGCGGACCCTGCGCGTCATCCCCAAGTGGCAGCGCGGCGGACGGGTGTCATCGCTCAACGCCGGACTGGAACTGGCCACGGGAACGATCGTTCTGAACATCGATGGGGACACCTCTTTTGACAACGATATGATCGCCAAGGTCGTAAGGCATTTCGCCGATCCAAATGTGGTCGGCGCAGCCGGCAACCTCAGGGTACGCAATGCCTTTCAAAGCCTGACCAGCCGGATGCAGGCCATTGAATACATGCTGTCCATTCACCTTTCAAAAATCGGTCTGAGCGAATTCAACGTGATCAACAACATCTCGGGGGCGTTCGGCGTCTATCGCAAATCCTTTGTCCGCCGGATCGGGGGATGGGACAGCGGAACGGCCGAAAATCTCGACCTGACCATTCGAACCAAACACTATTTCGGTCGCAAAACCGGGCTGCGGATGGTTTTCGAACCCGAAGCCATCGGGCACACCGAAGTTCCCGCCACCTTTTTGGGACTTCTGGATCAACGGCTGCGATGGGACGGGGATCTTTACTACCTGTATGTCAGGAAACACCCCTTGAGCTTCACCCCACGGATTTTAGGCTGGCGAAACATGGTGGTCATGCTGTGGACCGGCCTCTTCTTTCAGATCGTGATGCCCATGGTCATCGTCGTTTACACGCTATACAGCCTGCTGGCCTACCCCATCGACGTGGTTCTGGCCCTCTGGGCGCTGGTCTATCTGCTGTACCTGGCGATCATGACGATCTTTTTTATGGTCCATGTCACCCTGGTTTCAGAGCGCAAACGACAGGATCTGAAACTGCTGCCCGTTGTGCCCCTCGTGCCTGTTTTCACCTTCATCCTGCGTCTGTGGAATGCCGTGGCAACCATCAAGGAGGTCACTATGCGGTCGCATCTGGACTCCTCCATGGCACCCTGGTGGGTTTTGAAAAGGACCAAATTCTAATGCCGGGTCCCGGAAAAACGAGATTCGCTGCGCCGGGGTCGCCCCCACGCCCAGGCGGCCGATGGCCACGGTGGCCGGTCGGCCGGATGGCTGCAGTCGTGATGCTTGTGTGGACACTGGTCTTTGTCTTGGCACCACTGGGTGCACCCGCCTTGGAAATCACCCAGCCGCGGGAGATGGCGCCCGATTCAACCGTCATCCCGTTCGACGGACAGGTGTTGGACGCATTGCCGCCCCAGCCGCTTCATTTCGATGCACCGCCCCCGTCGATCCCGGCGACCGCTTTGCCGGTCCGGTCATTGCCCATGCTGGAAGCCGGGATGACGGCTGCCCCGGATGTGCTCATCGCCGCTGCGGAGCTGGACGAAAAAATCAGCCGGCTGGATCATGCCCAGGCACGCAGTGGGCTGGAGCTTCGCGGAAAGGCAGGCATTGGCGGATACCGGGAACTGGCGGGCACCGATGCCACGCGAGATTACGGCGAGCTGTCGGTCGGTGGAGGAATCCGCTATCCGCTGTTCGGCAGGTACAAGCAGCAAAAGATCGATGTGGCCAAGGCTGAAGCGCGCACCTGGGAAAGTCAGCATAAACTGGCAATGGCCCGCTTGGACAGCCTGAAAGTCCTTCGAAGCCACTACATCGACTATTGGGGCAGCGCGGAAAAGATCAATCTGAGCCGGATGTTCCTTGCCAGGCAGCAGGAGGTCGAACGGATCATCACCCGTCGAACCGCAACCGGCCTGATGCTCGAAGCCGATCGACAGGAATTCTTGACCACCTTTGCACTGGTCCGGCGCAACCTCTCACGCATGCAGATCGTTCAGAACCGCTCCCTGCGAGCCCTGCAACAACTGACAGGACCAGATCTGGCGCCCTTTTCACCCGAGCCGCCGGCACTTCCCCGGGCCTGTGATGACTTGGCAGCCCTGAAATCGGCCGTATTGGACACCCATCCGGATATTCAACGCTACCGGAGTCTGGTGGATGAACAGCTGGGGGTTCTGGAAATGACGCACATCGGCAACCTGGATGCCTACGTGGATGTCGGCGGGTTTGCATCCCGGGAAAACACGGCCGATGCCAACGAATACGGTCTCTCATTGAATCTGACGGTCACCCTCCCGGCAGAAATCCGACGCGCCAATCAGGCCGAACGCCGTGCCGCGTTGGCCACCCTTAGAAAAGCCCAGCTGCAGCTGGACCGTAGCAGCGATCAGCTTCTGGCAGATGCGGAAGCGGCATTTTTGCGCATTCGCGCCGAAAACAGCAACCTGCAGTTTGCCTATCAGCGGGTGGAGGCCGCTTTGGAGCGCTTGCGGGAACGGCTGTTGCGGTCGAACCGGCTGCCCGGCGACACCCTGGAACAGCTTGAGCAGGCACGCTATCACTATTATCTGGCGGCCATCGATCTGGTGGATGCCCGGATGTCGTTATACCTCCACCATACCAACCTGCTGCAATACACGGCGTCGGCATGCCGTGCGGATGATTCCGCCGTTGCGGACGGTGAGCCTGCCGTCGATTCGATCATCAACAGCAACTATCTCAATCCGCTGTGGCTGCAGACAATGCCGGCAATGGAACCGTCGACACCAGCTGTGGCCGCGAGGGCGAAGCCCACCGTCGACACCCCGTTACCCGGATACGGCGCTTATGTGTGGAACAGCCGACTGTTGCCGCTTGACCAGCCCAGGGGTGATCGTTTCTGGCATCGGCTCGCCGAGGCCGGCATCGATCGGCTCTTGATCTCTTTTGACGGCCCTCAAATCGAGGCACTGCGCCACGGAAAGGCCCGCATCGACCTCGAGCGATTCCTTCATGCCGCCAGGGATCGACGCATTCGCGTCGATTTGCTGCTGGGAGAACCGCTGTGGATCCTACCGGCTCACCGACAGGACCTGATGACCATCGTTCAGCAGCTGTCCGATCTTCCCTTCGACGGCCTTCACCTGGACCTTGAGCCCAACCAGCTCGATGAAAAGCGATATGGCGAAACCTACCTGCTGTCGCAGCTGATCCGCACCCTTCAGGGAGTCAAGCGCGTCAGCCCGTGGCCCGTGGGCCTGAGTATCCACCCCCGCTACCTGGACGAGGACCGGACTGACATTTGCCTGGGATGTGCGCTGACCAACATCGGACTGGATGAATTGACCCTGATGGTTTATGTCACCCGGCCGCAGCGGGTGAGCCGGGTGACCCGATCGATCCAGGCACGCTTTCCGGAGCTTTCCGTTTCCGTGGCCCAGAGTGTGGAACCCATCTTGAGCAACGACGAGAGCTATGCCGGCAAAGGCAGGTCCTATTTTGTCCAGCAAATGGCAGTGCTCGCCGAAGAAATGGCCGGGGGCAACTTCAAGGGCATCCTGATCCAATCCTACTCAGACTATGCGGAAATGAAACCATGAAAGTCAGCTTCGACAATCAAAAAGGCCAAGACCCGGCATGCGTCAAGGGCGTCCGGGCGCCCTATGCGGCCGCCAAACGCAGCGTGTCGCAGTGGCGCTGGTACCTGATCCTGCTGATCGTTGCCAGCCCGCTGCTTTACCTGCTGTGGAAA
>NZ_JBUOIV010000025.1:0-70833 GCF_055467485.1 Desulfosarcina sp.
AGATGGGGTCCACCACATAGGTGTCCGTGGAAAAGGCGAGGCGGTCGCCGCCCACACGCAGGGTGGCACCGTCATCGAGCATGGCCAGGGCCGGGTTGTTGAATGCGGGCAGCAACAGGTCCGCCGTCAGGCGGTGGGACATTTTCCCCCCGCCGCCGTGGTCCAGTAGGATCTTGTCCAGTTTCATGGAATTTCGATTTTTCCTTCTTGAATATAGATAGTTATCAAACTACTTGCCGGAAAAGGGGTCGCCGGTTCATACGCTGCCGTGGTAGCGATAGTAGGCTGCGCAGGTGCCTTCGCTGGAGACCATGCAGGGCCCCACCGGTGCCATGGGGTTGCACACTGTTTTGTACAACGGACACTGGGGGGGGATTTTCAGGCCGGTAAGAACCGCGCCGCACGCACACCCCTTGGGCTCGGCAACGGGCTTGAGCCGGATATCGAAAACCTTGACGGCGTCGAAAGCGGCATAGGTTTTCCGGATGGCCAGCCCGCTCTTGGGGATGGTGCCGATACCCCGCCAGTCGGCATCCGCCGTCTCGAACACCTCGTTCATGACCGCCATTGCCTTGGGGTTGCCGGCGGGTGAGACGGCCCGGGGGTAGGCGTTCTCCAACGCCGGCTGCCCGGATTCCACCTGGTCCACCAGCATGGCGATGCCCTGGAGCAGGTCGGCCGGTTCGAAACCAGCCACCACGCACGGCACCCGATGGGCCCCGAAAAAGGGACGGTAGGCGTCAAGGCCGATGATCACGGACACGTGGCCGGGAAGCAGGAACCCGTCGATGTTGATCTCGCCGCCGGCCAGGGCCTCCAGGGCCGGTGGCACGGTCTTGTGGGCCGACACCACACAAAAGTTGTCGAGTTTTTGCCGGTGGGCGGCCAGAATGGCGGCGGCCACCGTGGGCGCGGTCGTTTCGAACCCCACCCCCAGAAAAACCACCCGCTTGTTCGGGTTCTCACGGGCCAGAGTCACAGCGTCGAAGGTGGAATAGACGATGCGCACGTCGGCGCCGTCGGCCTTTTCGCGCTGCAGCGAGGAGCCGCTTCCCGGCACCCGGATCAGGTCCCCGAAGGTGGCCACGATGGTCTTCGGCTCCCGGGCCAGGGCGATGAAGGCGTCGATCTCCTTTTGCGCGGTGACGCACACCGGGCATCCCGGCCCCGAAAGCAGGGCGATGGTCTCCGGTAACAGAGAGCGGATGCCGCTCCTGAAAATGGAAACGGTATGGGTGCCGCAGACCTCCATGAAACGAACCGGCCTTCGGCTGGTGCGGGTGATGCGACCGGCCAGATGCCGGGCGATTCGTGGATCGTGAAAGGCGTCGCTGTGTTTCAGGGTCATGATGGGTCGTCCCTCATGGATGGTTTACTGTTGCTGCCGCCACCACAGCCTGTCCCAGCGAAAGCCCCCCGTCGTTGGTCGGCACCAGCCGGTGGGTGAGCAGATCAAATCCGCTTTTTTCCAGGGCGGCCGTCAACCCGGCCAGCAGCCGGTGGTTCTGGAACACGCCGCCACTCAGGGCCACGCGGTCGATGCCCGTGGCGCTGCGCAGGTGGCGGCACAACTGCTCAAAAAGCAGGATCAGGGTGTTGTGAAAGCGGGCGCTGACCGCATTCGGGGAAACACCCTTTTCCGCGTCCCTCGTCACGGCCTGAATGATGGGCGCGGTCGCTATCCGGCAGGGTTCGTCGCCCTCCCAGGAAAAATCGTAGCTGCCGGACTCGGCGTTGTCGAGGATCATCTCCAGCTCCATGGCGGCCTGGCCCTCGAAGGCCACCCGGCCGCGCAATCCGACAATCGCCGCCACGGCATCGAACAGACGGCCCAGGCTGGACGTCAGCGGGCTGTTGACCTGTTGTTGCATCATGGACAGCAGAATGCCCACCCGTTGGGGATCCAGCGACCGCAACCAGGGCAGCCGGAGGGCGTCAAGGTCCTCACCGAAAGCGGCGCTCAGATGGGCCACGGCCATGCGCCAGGGTTCCCTGATGGCAGCGGCGCCGCCGGGCATGGGCACCGGTGCCAGATGAGCCGCCCGGGCAAAGGAGTGGTAGTCCGCCACCAGCACCTCGCCCCCCCAGACCGTGCCGTCCGTCCCCAGCCCCGTGCCGTCGAAGGAGAGGCCGATCACCGGCCCGTCGGCATTATTCTCGGCCATGCAGGCGGCTATGTGGGCATGGTGGTGCTGAACCTCCACACAGGCAACGCCCCCCAGTTCCCTGGCATAGCGGGTGCTCATATAGTCCGGGTGCAGGTCGCAGGCCACGATCTGCGGGTCGATGTCCAGGATGCGCTTGAGGTGATCGACCGTGAGGCGGAAGAATGCGTCGGTGGCCCGGTTTTCCAGATCGCCGATGTGCTGGCTCACAAAGGCCTGCCTGCCCCGGGTGAGACAGACGGTGTTTTTCAGTTCGGCCCCGCAGGCCAGTACCGGCGGCATGTCGCCCTTTAAGAAAACGGGAACGGGCACGTAGCCGCGGGAGCGCCGGATCAACCGCATGTGGCCGGCACTGTGGCGGACGATGGAGTCATCGCTGCGTAGGAGGATGTCCCGGTCGTGGACCAGAAAGTCGTCGGCGATCCCACCCAGACGTTCGACCGCTTCGGCGTTGCCGATGGCGATGGGCTCCTCGCTCAGATTGGCACTGGTCATCACCAGGGCGATGAAGCCGGCATCGAGCAGCAGGTGATGCAAGGGGGTGTATGGCAGCATGATGCCGAAAAAACGGTTGCAAGGTGAAACCGATGCAGCAATCGGTGTGTTCCTGCGTTTTTTCAGCAGAACGATGGGACGCTGGATCGACACCAGCAGCCGTTCCTCCGCCTCACCGAAACGGGCAATCCCCCGGATGCGGTCCAGGCTGCTGCACATGAGGGCAAGCGGCTTTTCCTCGCGGTGCTTGCGGCGCCGAAGGCGCGCCACGGCGTCTTCCTGGGTGGCATCCACGGCCAGGTGAAACCCGCCGAGCCCTTTGACGGCCAGGATACGGCCGGCCTTGATCCGGGCGGCGGCGGCGGCGACGGGATCGTCCGTATCGATGGGCACCCCGCCGGCATCCAGCAGGGTCACCCGGGGCCCGCAGGCCGGGCAGGCGTTGGGCTGAGCGTGAAAGCGCCGGTCGGCGGGATTGTCATACTCGGCCTGGCACAAAGGGCACATGCGAAAGTGGCGCATGCTGGTTTTGGGCCGGTCATAGGGAATATCGTCGATGATCGTGTAACGGGGACCGCAGTTGGTGCAGTTGATGAACGGATAGCCGAAACGGCGGTCCGCCGGATCGCGCATCTCGGCCAGGCAATCGTCGCAGACCATCACGTCCGGTGAGATCAGTGTGGCCCGGGTGGCACTGCCCTGGCTTTTGACGATGGAGAACGCCGCAAACCCCTTCACGGCTTCGGGTGTTTTCGACACCTCGACGATGTGCGCCAACGGCGGCTTTTTGCCCGGGAGGTCGTCGATGAACTGCCGGATGTCCGTTTCCAGGCCCTCCAGCACCAGGGACACCCCGGTGGCGGTATTGGCCACCTCCCCCTTCAGACCGTGGTGGTTGGCCAGCTGGTAGATGAATGGCCGAAAACCCACCCCTTGAACAATGCCGTTGATCTCCAGGCGATATGCGGTGCGTGCATCTGTCATGGTCCGTGCAGGACGCCGTCCTTGATTAACATGTACCAACCATCACTTCAGCTGAGCTCGCATCAATCCCAGGGGATACGGCGTGTTGAACCGACTGGGCGGTGATGAGGGATGAAGCGAAACGCAGGTGCCGGGTGGTTAACCCACCCGTCATCCTTTACCGGCTTCCAGATTGTCCACAAAGGCGGCGGCCTCTTTGAGGAGCCGGATGGTTTCCATGGCCGATGCTTCGTCCAGTTTCTTGATGGCAAATCCGGCATGCACGATGACATAGTCGCCCACCGCCGGATTCTCCAACAGCATGAGACTGGCCGAGCGCTTGACCCCGTCCACGTCGATGGTGGCCATTTCGTTTTCGATATGGGTGATTTTAGATGGGATTGCAAGACACATGGCCGTCCGCTCCTTTATCTTGACAGGTGACACCCAGTCGCTCGAGTTCGCCCAGCACCATCCGGATGATGGCTTCCATCCGATTCTTGGTTGTTGCGGTCAGCTCCGTGCTCAAGGTGTTGATATCTTCAGGTTCCACGCCGAGGATGACTGCTTCAGGCACCTTTTCCATGGCCTGGCAAAGGGTCAGGGCTTCGAGGAAATCAATCTGGTGCAGCGAGTTTTTGGCCCGGATCCGTTCGGGGATGGCATCTCCGTCGAGACGATAAAGATCACCGGGCACGCCTTTGTTGCGAATCACATCCACCACGATCAGGTGGTCTGCTTCGGACATGACGCCCAGCAGACTCACTCCAAGGACACCGCCGTCGACGAGGGAAACGTTTTCGGGAAAGGCATACCGGCGCTCCAGTTCCTCCACGACCCTGACACCGAAGCCCTCATCGGAGAATAAAAGATTGCCGACACCCAGAATCATTACATGATCATTCGTCATTGCTGGCGTTCTTTCTGAAATTTTGAACCCTCCCCGCGGCAAGCCGCGGCGAATGTTCCGCCTGTAACGGCGGTGCTGCGCAGCACCGTTAGGTAGATATCGATTTCCAGTTCGCTCGCTGTCGCGGTTCAATGGCGGGCCTTCATTTACCTCAGGCACGAACCGTCTTAAACGAATGACCGGTCATCGGGAATACAGCAAAGAGATGTGGTAGCATGGATTGATCAACGGTTCAAGCCGTGATCAACGGATACGGCACCGGGCGTCTGGCGACGCCGGTGTGGGGGCACCCGATCAGCGTCGGCGGTTTTTGGGCAGGACCAGATTCTCATCGTTGAGGGTCACGACGCCGATCCGACCGGGAATCACGGTCACCGGTTCCTGCCAAGCGACCTTGTAGCCGTCGATCAGGGCTGGAAATTTCACCAGCACATAGTGGGTTCCGGGGGGCGCTTCCAGAAAGGCAAAATTTCCGGTTTCAGCGGTCACCGTCTGCGCGATGAGGTACCCGGCTTGCCGCTGCATTTGCTGAAACCGCTTGTAAAAATCAAGGTGGCAGCTGTTGATACAGTCCAATTGTCGCTGATGGTTGGTTTCTTCGGCGCATCGTATTGCCGGGACCGGGATTTTACCGCTCACCAAAAACACCGACAGACGCTCGCCATACTGGCGGTGGCCGGCATCGTTTTGAATGCAAACGGACCCCACAATCCAATTGCCGGCGAGGGCCTGGCCGATGCCTGCAGAGCCGACAACGACGAGCATCACTGTCAACACTTTGATCGTATTCTTAACCATCGCGCCTCCTTCGTTTCGGTACGATCTATATTGAAATTATACTCAAAACGTGAAATAGTAAAGTGTTCCTTTGGCCCTACCCTGAAAAACCTTCTCTTTCGATCCGCTTAGCCCGGGGGGCCCGATGAATCGCGCTTACATGGGAAAGGTACTGTGGGTTGACCTGACCACCGGCCGCATCGCCGCCGAGGCCATTTCAGAAGCGCTGTACCGCCGTTTTCTGTCCGGTACCGGTCTGGCCGCATGGCTGCTTTACCGACGGATTCCAGCCGGGGCGGATCCCCTGGGGCCTGACAACGTCCTGGGATTCGTTTCCGGCATATTGACCGCCAGCGGCTCCCTGTTCACCGGTCGTTGGATGGCGGTGGGCAAAAGCCCCCTCACCGGAACCTGGGGCGATGCCAATTGCGGGGGCAACCTGGCACCCGCTATCAAGGGGTGTGGGGTTGACGGCGTTTTTTTCACCGGCCGGAGCAGCCGGCCGGTTTACCTGTATGCCGACACCAAGGGCGCCGAGCTGCGCGACGCCTCGCATCTGTGGGGCCGTGATGCCGTTGATACCGAACGTCTGCTGATCGAAGAACACGGCAGCAGGCAGCGGGTCCGTGTGGCCTGCATCGGCATGGCCGGGGAGCGCCGCTCGCTGATCGCCGGCATTGTGAACCACGGCGGCCGGCTGGCAGCCCGCAGTGGATTGGGGGCCGTCATGGGAGCCAAAAGACTCAAGGCCGTTGTCCTGTGCGGCGCCCATCGCGTCCAGGTGCACGACCGCAAGGCCATGAAAACCCTGAGCCAGGCGTGCAACCGCCATGTGTCATTCCAACCGCCTTTTTTAAACGGCACCATGACCGCCTACCTGGGCGCGATCATGCGCATGCTGCCTGCCCAGATGGAAATCGACGGCATGCTCTACAAAATCATGTTGAGCAAGTGGGGCACCGTCAATCAGAACCAGATGGCCATTGAGATAGGCGATGCCCCGGTGATGAACTGGAAGGGGTCCAACCGGGATTTCGGGCTGGACAAATCCACGCTCATCGATCCCGACGCATTCACCCGCCCGGTGGTGGCCAAATACTTCTGCTATTCCTGCCCCCTGGGCTGCGGCGGCATCAGCCTGGCGCCTGACGGCAAGACCGAGGTGCACCGTCCCGAATACGAATCGACCATCGCGCTGGGAGGACTGTGCCTCAACGAGGATGCCGACAGCATTTACTATCTCAACGAACTGCTTAACCGCGCAGGCATGGACACGATCTCGGCCGGCGGCACGGTGGCCTTTGCCATCGAGTGCTTTGAAAACGGGCTGCTGACCGTCGCGGACACGGACGGGCTCAAGCTGACCTGGGGCAACACCGAGGCCATTGTCCGCCTGGTGGAAAAAATGGTCAGGCGCGAGGGCATCGGCGACCTCTTGGCCGACGGCGCCAAACGCGCAGCCCAAAAAATCGGCCGTGGCGCCGAAACGATGGCGATCCATGCAGGCGGGCAGGAACTGGGCATGCACGACGGCCGCTACGATCCCGGCTTTGCCCTTCACAACGTGGTCGAACCCACCCCCGGCCGCCACACCATCGGGGCCTATATGTACTATGAAATGTTCCAGCTCTGGCAGGTGCTACCGGACTTACCCGACCCCTCCCTGTTCTACCTCAAGCGCAGCAAGTACCAGGCGAACCGGGAAAAGGCAGCCATGGGGGCCGCCTGCAGCCAGTTCATGAACGTGGTCAACGGTGCCGGCTGCTGCCTGTTCGGCGCCTTCATGGGGGCCCACCGAATCCCGCTGTTTGACTGGCTCAATGCCGCCACCGGCTGGGCGCAATCGCCCGAAGCCTTCATGGCCGTCGGCCATCGGATCCAGACCGTCAAGCAGCTGTTCAACATCAAGCAGGGTATCAATCCCGCAGATATCCACCTCAGCAAACGGGTAATAGGCGACCCGCCCCAGCAGGAAGGGGCCAATAAAGGGGTGACGGTCCCTTTGGAAAAGCTGCGGCGATATTACTGGTCGGCCATGGGCTTCAACCCCGATACCGGTGTGCCGACGCCGGAAACTCTGGCCGGTCTTGATCTGAAAATATGATCGGCCTGCGTTCCCGCAGGAGCGTTTCCAACACGCCGAGGATATCCAATGGCCTATGTCATCACCCATGGATGTGTCGGGTGCAGCGTGTGCATGCGCGTCTGCCCGGTGGATGCCATTGTGGGCAAACCCAAGGAGCGCCACCGGATTATTTCGGACGTCTGCATTGACTGTGGGGCCTGCGGCCGGATTTGCCCTTACGCCAGCGTTAAGGATCCGGAAGATCGGGTGTGTGAACGAATCCGCATCCGCTCACGCTGGCCCAAGCCGGACTTCGACAATCAGCGCTGCATGGGGTGTACCATCTGTGTGGAAGCCTGCCCCACGGGCTGCATTGATTTGAAAGCGGATCGGGGCACCCGGGAAACCATTCGTTATCCGGTTTTAAAAAAAGCGCGCGATTGTATCGGCTGTGCCTTTTGTATGCTGGAATGCCCGGTGGACGCAGTGGGGATGGAAGAACCGACGGGATAACGGGACGAAAGAAGACCCCCTTCCCGGATCCGAAAGACCCGGGAAGGGGGCGCCTAAAAACTAAATTACCTTGAATTTGTAAACCTGATTGGAGTCCGGGTCGATCACATGGACGCCGCAGGCCACGCACGGGTCAAAGGAGTGGACGGTGCGCAAGACTTCCAGAGGCTGCTTGGCATCGGCCACGGGCGTCCCGATGAGCGCCTCTTCCACCGGGCCCAGCTTGCCCTTGTCGTCACGGGGACCGAAGTTCCAGGTCGACGGCACCACGTACTGGTAGTTCTTGATCTTGCCGCCCTCGATGTTAACCCAGTGTCCCAGCGATCCTCGGGGTACGTCGTTGAGCCCCAGGCCCATGCCTTCGTCGGGCATTTCCCAGGGGGTGTAGGTCTGGGTGTCGCCGCTCTTGATGTTTTCCAACAGTTCCATGACCCAGCCGGGCATGGCCTGGCCGATGGCGATGGTTTCAAGCCCTCTGGCGGCAGTCCGGCCGAGGGTCGAAAACAGGGCGGCGGCGGGGATGCCGAGCTTCTGAAGCGTGGCGTCCACCAACGGCTTGATTTCCTTGTGACCTTTGCCGTAGGCCACCAGCACACGCGCCAGCGGACCGACTTCACAGGGTTCGCTTTCATACCTGGGCGCCTTGAACCAAGAGTACTTGCCGCCGTCAGGCCGGTACTTGGGATCTTCCTGAAGGGGCTTGGTCTCGCCCTCGTAAGGATGCAGGGCGGCGCCGTCCTCATACCAGGCGCGGGTCACATTCTCCGCCACCTTTTCCTGGACCGCCATTGATATATTGGCCAGGTCCCGCTTATTGATCACGCCGCGGGGCATGAACAGGCTATCGGGTTCATTATCGCCTTCGGGGAATTCGCCCCAGGCCAGGAAATTGGTGGTACCGCCGATGGCGCCCCAATCCTTGTAGAAAGAAGCAACGGCCACCAGGTCGGGAATGTAGACGTTTTCGATGAATTCCTGGGTCTCCTTGGTCAGGTAGAGGAACTCGGCGATGCGGTCGGGCTTCAGGTCGGCCACGCTGGTAATGCCGCCCACCACCAGGAACTGCGGGTGGGGGTTCTTGCCGCCGAAAACGGCGTGCATGCGCGCGGATCTGGCCTGCAGGCGCAACGCTTCGATGTAGTGGGCACAGGCCATCAGGTTGGCTTCCGGCGGCAGCTTGTAGGCCGGGTGGCCCCAGTAGGCGTTGGAGAAGGGACCCAACTGGCCGCTGTCCACAAATGTCTGGATGCGCTGCTGGACCTGCTTGTAATATGCCGCACCGCCGACCTTGGCGTTGCTGACGTTGTCCGCCAGAGCGGCGGTTGCCTTGGGATCGGCCTTCAGGGCGCTGACGATGTCTACCCAGTCAAGCGCATGCAGGTGATAGAAGTGAACCAGATGGTCGTGCTGGAACTGAGCGGCGTGCATCATGTTCCGGATCAGTCTGGCGTTTTTGGGAATCTGGACACCAACGGCGGCTTCGACTGCCCTCACCGAGGACAGAGCATGGGTGTACGTTCAGACGCCGCAGGATCGGGCCACGAAATGATGCGCATCGCGCGGGTCGCGCCCCTGAAGAATCAGCTCGATACCGCGGAACATCTGTCCCGAACTCCACGCATTGACGACTTTACCCCCGGCCACTTCCACTTCGATGCGAAGGTGACCCTCGATTCTGGTGATTGGATCCACTACGACTCGTTTGCCCATATTTAGAACCTCCCTTTATTCGTCAACGGACTATTTCAGTTTGAAATAATTGGACTTACATCTCTTCATAGAACGGGGTCATGGTGTCCCAGAAATTGGGCTGGCTGCAACCGATGCACGGATGCCCCGCCTCCACCGGCCAGCTGGTGCCGTCATTGAATTTGGCGGTGGGGCAGTTGTTGTAAGTCTCCGGCCCGCGGCAGCCCACTTTGTAAAGGCAATAGCCCATGGCGGCTTCTTCGCTGCCGAACTCCTCCACAAATTCCTCGTTCTCGAAATGGGAGCGCCGGGGGCATTTGTCGTGGATGGTGTTGCCGAAGGCAAACAACGGCCTGCCCATGTCGTCCAGTTCGGGCAGTTTGCCCAGCAGCAGATAGTTGACCACGGTGCCCACCAGGTTGATCGGATTGGGCGGGCATCCCGGGATTTGCAGGGGTTTGATGCCGATGGCCTCGCCAACCCCCTTGTAACCGCCCGGATTGGGCGCTGCAGCCTGAATGCCACCGAATGTCGCGCAAGTGCCGTATGCGATGACAGCCGCTGCCTTGGGACAGACATCCTTGGCGATTTCCAGGAATGAACGGCCTCCCACTTTGCCATAGCCGCCGTCGTATTTGGTACCCACGCCGCCTTCGACGACGCAGATGAACTTGCCTTCGTATTTCTTTATCGCATTGTGAAGCTGCTCTTCGGCCTGGTGACCGGCGGCGGCCATGATGGTCTCGTGGTATTCAACCGAAAGCACCTCGAGGACCAATTCGTCGATATAGGGATACTGGGACCGCAGCAGGGACTCTGAGCATCCGGTGCACTCGGCGAAATGCAACCAGACCACGGGCGGACGCTGCGCCGGTGCGGCAAACACTTCGGCCACCTTGGGGACAAAGGATGACGACAGTCCCATGGTTGCCGTCAGCGCTGTACAGTACTTCATGAAATCTCTTCGCGAGACTCCTTTTTCCTTCAGCCTTTGATAAAATGATCTTTCCTTTTCCATTGGCACCTCCTGATGCAGATTATGGATGATAGTGGAGCAAAAAAAGAGAACCAGCCGTCCATCGAAAAAGCCGTCCGTGCCGCAATGCAGACGGCGCAGTCATGGTCGTACTGGTTCCACTTGTCTTTTCAAAGGCGTTGGAACGTTTTATCCGGGAAACTATCAATGGGCTTTTCGAACCACTCAGTTTTCAGATCCGGTAGTCGGAGTCACCATACAACTCACGGACGGGTGCCGCAGCCAAGAGGATGCGGCACGGTCAGTGTTTTTCGGCAATGCTAGATTGATTTCGAATTAAACGTGATGAAAAAAACTAAACGGCGCCTGGAACTATTAGTGGAAGACCCAGGGCAAGTCAAGGTAAAAAGCGTAATTTGGCTATTGTTCAAGCCGGTTGGAATCGCGGGCAGGGAATGTTGACGCGTGAATGGGGTTATGCAAGGAAACCCAAAGGCGCCGCATGCAGCCCGTACGATTTTGCAATGAACCTTCGCCGCGGTAAGCTGCAGGGAAGGTTCACCATGAGGTTAAGATCGATTTTCGGTTCACTCGCCACCCTCGCCGCAGACGACGGGGAATGTGCTCGCTATCAGGGTTCAATGACGTGGACAGATGTCTCAGGCATCGTCGATGCTGGCATCCTCATCGGAGATTTTTATGGATTTTTTCAGGCCTTTGATAATCCCTTTTTCCTCATAATCGTCATCGATGTCGTCATCGATGTCGTCATCGAGCAGGTCGTCCACCTCCAACCCGGCGTCCTCATCCTCATCCTCATCGTCGTCAGGCTCGTCCACCGCCGCTTCAACCACGGGTTCGAACATATCCCGTTCTTCGAAAAAGAGCTCGGCAGATGAATTGGCGCCGGGCTGAAACATCTCGACAATGGCATCGGCGATGCGTTCCGTGTAAGTGCCCGGTGGGTACATATTGTGCGTGCGAAGCGCCTGGATCAAGGCATTGCGATCTTTTTCCATGGCTGCCTTGATCGCTGCGGCATCGTATGTTTCTTCACACAGCAGCGAGAGCATCTCCTTGTCCAGTTCAGCGTATTCCTGAATGGCCAGCTTCCCGGCTTCATTGTCCAATAGAACCACATATTTTTGTTTCATCCGTGTCTTCCTCCAGAGGCGATATACCTCTATATTTTTTTTGGTGCACGGAGGAACATCACAAAACATCTTTGATGTCAACCATCATTTAAGATATCTGCGGGTCAGCGCTTTCAGTGAAACCTTCCTTATCGCCGTCGTTCTTCAGGCGTTGACATAACCCTTGCTCAGTGCTCCTGCTCGGGGAGAAGGCACTTTGCAGAGCGGGCATCACTGATCCCATCCCGGACTGGCCGGGGATAAAAGGATTGACGCTGATGGTCCGAAATGGTAATGAGGCGACTTATTTCAGTGGAGGGATGGCCGAGTGGTTTAAGGCGGCGGTCTTGAAAACCGTTGAGCGAAAGCTCCGTGGGTTCGAATCCTACTCCCTCCGCCAGACCCGAATTGCTGAACCTGGAGAGATGGCCGAGTCGGCTGAAGGCGCTCGCCTGCTAAGCGAGTGTGTGGTGAAAGCTGCACCGAGGGTTCGAATCCCTCTCTCTCCGCCAGTTTATACCATGACCCGATAGCCCGCCGATTCTGCGGGCTATCTTTTTTTGGCCGGGCGGATAGCGCCGCCTTCGCGCAGCTGTCGGCTTTTCCCCCACGGTCAACCCGGTATGCAGATAACCTTGGCAAATAGAAATCCGGCGGCGATAGTGGTCATGTACCTGCTTTGCACCGGGTTTCTGGCATGCGCCCTTTTCGGGTTCGCACCCAAAGCCCAGGCCGCCGACGCCATACTCGATCGGGTGCAAGCTGTCATCCGCGCCCGCTTGGACGGGGACCCGACAACGGCCTCCTTTTCCTGCCAGGGAGAAATAATCTGCGGCATCCAGATGCTGCCGCTGGTCTACCGCAACAGCAAGCATCTACCCCTGTGGATTGACGCTTCGCTTCGCCTGGAAAAGGCTCAGGCCCTGGCCGAGGCAATCGACCGTGCCGGCGAAGACGGACTCGTGCCGTTTGACTATCACCAGGAAGCTATCCATGGACTGCTGGCCGAGATTTGTGAGCAGTCCTCTGGGTCAAGTCCGGCTTCGGTCCCTCCCGAATGGTGGGCGGACCTGGACCTGATCCTCACCGACGCCTACCTGTTGTATGGTTCCCATCTGGCTGCCGGGCGGGTAAACCCCGAAACCCTGCATACCGACTGGATGATCAACACGGGTCCCGTGGACCTGCCAGCCTCCCTTGCCAACGCTGCCTCAACCGGCGATGTCATCGCCGCACTGAACAAATTGCGGCCGGCACACACGGGGTATACGACCCTTCGGCGCGCGCTGGCCCAACTTCGCGATCTGGCCCATGCCAATGGCTGGCCGGTGCTGGATGAGAGCAAAACGTTCAGGCCGGGCGACAGCGATTCTGCCGTTGGCGAACTTCGCCGTCGGCTCACCGCAGGCGGAGACCTCGACCCAGCGGCCCCGGATGAAGATTCGCTTTATTTCGATGCCGTGCTCACGTCCGCGGTGAAGCGGTTTCAACAGCGCAACGGATTGGAGGCGGATGGCATCGTAGGCCGACGCACGATCGGCATGCTAAACGTTCCCGTCGAAGCGCGCATCCGTCAGGTCATGGTCAATCTCGAACGGTGGCGGTGGCTGCCCCACGATCTGGGTGCCCGGCACATCATTGTCAACACAGCCGATTTCAGTCTCAAGGCGGTGGAGAACGGCACTGTGGACTTTCAATTGCGGGCGGTGGTCGGGCGGCCGGCCAGGCGGTCGCCGGTGTTCAGCGCCGACATGACCTACCTGGTGATCAACCCGTACTGGAATGTGCCCACCTCCATCGCCGTCGAGGACATCCTGCCCGAACTTCAAAAGGATGTGGCCTACCTGGCCCATCGTGGTATCCGCGTGTTTCAAAGCTGGGCGCTGGAGGCACCGGAAGTCGATCCCGCCACCGTCGACTGGCATGCCTACCATGCCGACCGTTTCCCCTTCAGGCTTCGCCAGGACCCGGGACCGGCTAACGCTCTGGGCCGCATTAAATTCATGTTTCCCAACCCGTTTGCCGTTTACCTGCATGACACACCCAACCGCTCTCTTTTCAAACGGGTTCAGCGGGATGTCAGTTCCGGCTGCATCCGGGTGGAAGCACCTTTCGTTCTGGCCAATTTTGTGCTGGCGGGTGATGGACGATGGACGCCGGCTGCATTGAGTGACGCCGTTGAAAAAGGAGAGACCCGGACCATCCGGCTGAAGCATCCGGTTCCGGTCCACCTGTTGTATATGACTGCCTGGGCGGACGAAACGGGTGAGATTCAGTTTCGCAGCGACATTTACGACCGGGACAGTGACCTTTATCGCGCGCTGGGCCAGCGACGGTCCACCCCACCGCCAGATTTCGTCCATCAGCCGCAAAACCGGCCGAGCAGCCGATAGGTGCATTAAGATAAAGGCCACCATGGCGATGAAGCCCTCCATCGTGGCCTTTCAGTTGTTAAACAAAGGTAGGTGCGCTTGGGCCGTTAGCCGTTCCAGGCTCGAAAGGCCCCGGTATCCAGGTGCACAAAGTCGGACCGGGGATAGTAGCCGACACCGCCGAGTTTCAAATCCAGGCAGGCTTGCCGGAGCTGGTGGGTATCGCATCCGGGCAGGCGAATATCGATGGCGCGGCCCAGCATGTGATAGCTGAACTTGGCTACACCGGTGCTTTGTTTGCGGAGCCGGGCATTGGTCTGGGGGGAGCGGTAACCGGAAATGATGTGAAAGGGAGAACAGGAGCCCAGCCGTTGGCTCACGGTAAAGAGCAGGTCAATCAACCGGGCATCCATGTTTTCAATGTCACCGGTGCGATGATCCCTCAGGATGCGGTTGATCTGTCCCATGGCGCCGGGGCAATACGCGCCGTTCCGGTAATAACAGACACCGAGCCGTTCGCCGGTGTGCGTGTTATAAAAGGACAGGGAACGGCGGGTGCTGTCCGGCAGCAGGGCGGACCATCCGGTTGCCGGCGCCAGGCAGGAGGTCAGCAAACCCGCGCCGATTTTTTTAATAAAATGGCGTCGACTGCAACTACCCATGTTTCTCTCCGCATTTCAGCAATTTGAATTTGATTCGGCCATTATTCCAAATTGTCGAAGATAAAAGCAAAAATCATACCTGAATGCTGAAGCGGGGGAGAAACTCAGGGGCCTGACCATCCGAAGAAGCATAACCCATTGGTATCAATTTATATTTTAACGTTCCGGGTTTTCATTTGCCGCATGCCGTCGATTGGTTAAGGCGCTCATTTACGGCTGTGGGGTACACCTTTTGTCAACCGGTTGACGTAAATCGGACCATCAGACGATCCGCTGGAAATGTTTTTCAAGTTCTTTGAGGCGCCATTGGATCCAGATGGGTCTGCCGTGGGGGCAGTGCGACGGATTGTCGCAGGCGTCCAGTTGTTCGAGCATGGCCTTGATCTGGGTCCCGGTCAGTTGCTGGTGGGCACGGATCGCATTGTGGCAGGCCATGACCATGAGGCATTCATCCACAATCGTTTCCATGTCGGCGCCCACACCGATTTCCGCTGCTTTTTCTACCAGCTGGGTAACCATCCCCGCAATACCGGAGCTGTCGAGCAGTGTGGGTACAGCCTTGACGACGAAGGTGTTCCCGCCGAAAGGCTCGATCTCAAGCCCGAAGCGGTCCAGTTCCGGAGCCAGCTTTTCCAGGATCTGGGTTTCACGGAATCCCAGGTCGATGGTTTCGGGCAGCAGCAGGCGCTGGGCGGCGGGTCGGTGGGCATTGGACTGGCGCCTGAGCTGTTCGAAAACGATACGTTCGTGGGCCGCATGTTGATCGATGAGCATCAGGCCGTCTTCGGATTCACAAATGATGTAAGTGCCCTTGTACTGACCAATGACAGTCAGGTCGGCAAAAAACCGCTGTTTCCACAGCAGCGCCTGCCGGGCTGGTTTGGTGTTGCGGGCCGTAGGGTCAACCGGTGGCACCGGCGGATTGACGGAATCTGCAGGCGGCGGGGATTCCTGCCTGTTCTCGGCCATGGCCGCGTGGGCCGTCGACGCCGCTTGGCGGGCCACCGTGTCACCGGCCGAGGAGCCAGTCCGGCTAACCGTGGGTGGCAGGTGGTATGCGGCATGCGGCTCGGACACGCGTGCCGGCTGCTGAGCCAATTCGGCAGGCCTGGGTTCGCTCGCTTTCCACCGGGTGGGATCGGATTGCCTGAGTGCATCGGCCACGGCGTCCCGCACGGTGTCGTGAACCATCTTCTGGCGGACAAAGCGGATCTCGTGCTTGGTGGGGTGGACATTGACGTCCACCTGGTCGAAGGGAACCTTTAAAAACAGCACCGCCACCGGATACTGACCCTTCATCAACCGCCCGGTATAACCGGCGAACAGGGCGTGCTGAATCACCCGGTCCTTGACCCAGCGACCGTTGACGAAGAGGTAGATGCCCCGGGCGGTGGACCGGTTCATCCGCGGTGAGGCGATCCACCCGCCGATTTCGATATCCCCGGTCGTCTGGTCAACCGTATACAGCTCTTTCTTGATGGCTGCCCCAAGAACATCGGCAACCCGATCCATGGGTTCTGCGGCCGGGGCCCAGCTTTTCACGATCCGGTCGTTGTGGGACAGTCTGAATTGAACGGACGGACGGCACAGGGCCATGCTGGCAATGGTGTCGGCGATGTGGCCCATCTCGGTGTCGATGCTTTTTAAAAACTTTCGCCGGGCCGGGGTGTTATAGAAGAGGCCGGCCACGCTGATCAGTGTGCCGGGAGGGGCCCCCACGTCGGAGACGTTGTTGATCCGCCCCCCCGCCACTTCGATCTGGGTACCCACATCGGCGTTGGCTTCCCGGGTAACGAGGGTGAACCGGGAGACCGAGGCGATACTGGGCAGCGCCTCTCCCCGGAACCCCAGGGTGCAGATGGCAAACAGGTCCGGGGCCGTGGCAATCTTGCTGGTGGCATATCGCTCCAGGCAGAGCAGGGCATCGTCCCGGCCCATGCCCTGTCCATTGTCCGAGACACGGATGAGTTTTCTCCCGCCCTGCTCAACGTCGACAAGGATCCGGGTGCTGCCGGCATCGATGGAATTTTCGACCAGCTCCTTGACCACGGATGCCGGACGGGCCACCACTTCTCCGGCAGCGATTTTATTGGACAGGATTTCCGGAAGGATTCTGATTCTGGCCATTAGTTAGACTTGGCAATCTCCTTGAAACTGCGCGCCAGATACTCCGCCTCCATGGGGGTCAGGTTGAACTTCAAACAAGCCGCCTCGATGAGTTGCTGCCGGCTTTTGGATGAGTGCGCCTTTTTTTCTTCGGATATCCACTGGACCGCTTTTCTCAGGCTTTCGCCTTCGGGTTGTATGCTCATAAAAACCTCTCTTCAACTATCTGTTTACAGTTATTTTTCGCCTCAATCCGCAATCACAGCGGCGGCTTCTTTTCGGTGATGTTCGCCGCCTTTTCGAACTGCCGGGCGATTTTAAAAAGCATCGGTTCGTTAAAGTGGCGGCCCATGATCTGCAGGCCGATGGGCAGCCCGTCGTCGGAGAATCCGCAGGGAACCGATATCCCCGGGATGCCCGCCAGGTTGGCCGACAGGGTGAAAATATCCGACAGGTACATGGCCAGCGGATCGTCAAGGGTCTTACCGATGGGATAGGCCGGTGTGGGTGCCACCGGGGAAACAATCGCATCGCAGGCGGCAAATGCCGTTTGAAAATCGTTCTTGATCAGCGTGCGGATCTGGGACGCCTTGCCGTAGTAAGCATCGTAGTAACCGGCGGACAGGGCATAGGTCCCTAAGATAATGCGACGCTGCACCTCCGGACCGAATCCTTGTGACCGGGTGCTGCGGTACATCTGAAGCAGATCGGCCTGCGACTTGTCGCGGAATCCGTATTTCACGCCATCGTAGCGCGCCAGATTGGAACTGGCTTCACTGGGGGCGATCACGTAATAGGCGGCCACGGCATGATCGGTGTGAGGCAACTGGACATCGATGCATCTGGCGCCCAGCGATTCGATGGTTTTTATGGCCCGTTCCACCGCCGCACCGACCTGGGGGTCCAACCCCCGGGCGGCGCTGTAGGCCGTGGGGATGCCCACCACCACATCCGAAAGCCCATCATCGGCGATCGCCGCAAAAGCCGGCACCGGTTCGGGGACGGAGGTGGAGTCTTTGGGGTCGTGCCCGGCGATGGCGTCCAGCATGATGGCACAGTCGGTCACCGTTTTGCCCAGCGGACCGATCTGGTCCAACGAAGAGGCAAAGGCCACCAAGCCGAACCGGGACACCCGGCCGTAGGTCGGCTTGATCCCCACCACGCCGCAGTGCGAGGCGGGTTGACGGATGGAGCCGCCGGTGTCCGAACCCAGGGCGCCCAGGCACATGTCCGCCGCCACGGCGGCAGCTGATCCGCCGCTGGAGCCTCCGGGGATACGCTCGAGATTCCAGGGGTTGCGGGTGGTCTGAAAGCCGGAGTGCTCGGTGGTGGAACCCATGGCGAACTCATCCATGTTCAGCTTGCCCACGATCACCGCGCCGGCCTTCTTCAACCGCGCAATGACGGTGGCGTCATATGGCGGGATGAAATTGTCGAGCATCTTCGACGCACAGGTCGTACGAAGGCCCTTGGTGCAGATCAGGTCCTTGATGCCCATTGGGATGCCGGTCAGGGGGTGCGCGTCACCTGTGGTCAGGCGACGATCCGCCGCTTCGGCCTGGGCCATGGCGCCGTCGGCATCGACGGTCAGGAAGGCGCCGACCTTGCCGTCGACCGCCTCGATGCGATCGAGGACGGCCCGGGTCAGTTCCACGGAAGCGACTTCTTTATCTTTCAACAGGCCGCTGGCCTGTTCGATGGTCAGTTCGTGCAGTTTCATGGCATCGGTTCCTTGCGGTGTTGCGGTCCGGAATGACGACGGCCAAGTCGTCGATGCGGCGTCAGAGTATCCTGGGTACGACAAAGGCGCCGTCTTCCTTCTCCGGGGCGTTGGCCAGAGACGCCTGCGGGTCCAGATGGTCCTGCGCTTCATCCTCCCTGAATGCATTGGTCAGGGTGATGGCATGGGAGGTGGCAGGAACCCCGCTGGTGTCCACCTGATTCAAGGTGTCCACATAATCGAGAATGGTGCCGATCTGGTCGGCCAGCCGGTCGACGTCCGCTTCAGCGATATCCAGCCGGGCCAGGTGGGCGACGTGCAGGACTTCCTTTTGGGATATTTTCATTGTTGCTGTCTCGGCATCAATAGATGGTGAATAGGGTTGGTAGTATGTGCAATTCGTGAAGCGCTTCGATGATTTCCAGAAAACCAACGATCCATACAAACCAGAGTGCGTCAAACATGTGGCGTTTATACACTTTTGGTTTCACCACATATTCGTCGGGTTCGGTGATTGGCGACAGCCTGGGGAAGAACCGCGGCACCCGCTGGCAATAGCTGTCGAAGGCGGCTTGATGAATGGTCGACAAAACGGCCTCCTCACTGTTGATCACAAACGGATAATAGGCGCAAAAGGCTATCAGGATGACCGCGGGGATCAGGATCGATTCCGTGGCCAGACCAACACCCACCGCACCCACCAGACTGAAGAGATAGAGCGGGTTGCGGCACATCGAGTATGGTCCCTGGGTAATCAGTGTGTCCGTCTTGTACCCCGCGATGTAGAGCGAGCACCACAGCCGCCCCATGGAAGCGACACCCACCAGTACGATGCCCGCAAAAAACAACAGGGTGCTGAATACAGGCGCCCCTTCTTCAAGCGCGCTGGACGACACAAGAATCACTGCCACCAGTGCGAAGGCGAAAATCCGGGAGATAAGGATTCTCAGTTTTTCGATCATTTCAGATCCTGTAGGCGCCTCCATTGGCAGTGGCTGCGCCGCTTGGGTTATTTTTCCACCAGGATGGGTTTTATCTGGTTTCGGGCCAACCGGTCCATGTCCGTCGCTGCCTGTTCACGGTCCGCGTAGTGGCCCACCTGAACCCGGAACCAGAGTCCTTTATCGGGGATGACGATTCGCGACACGTAGGCAGGATACCCGTCCTTTTTCAGATTTGCAACGATTCGCTCGGCGGCGGCCCCATCCTTCATGGAAGCCACCTGGATGGTAAGGTTGCCCGTGGTTCCAGCAGTTGCCGGAGGTTGCGACGACGCTTTCCCGACGGCTGGTTTTTCAGGCGCCTTGGTTTTTTTGGCCATGGTGACGGTTCGCGACTTGTGGGGCAGTTGAGCCGATTCGGCGGTGTCGGCGCCCGGCGAGGGTTCAGCCGTCGGCACCTCGGGCACGGGAATATGAACGGCGGTGTCCAATCCGTCCTTCTTCAGGGCCTCGTAAAACTCCAGCGGCGCTTTTTCATCTTCTCCCCGGATGGCTTTTTCCACCGCTTCCCGCTCTTTTTTCATCATGGCGTCACGCAGGGCGGCCAGTTCCTCCTGCAGCGCCTGGGTATCGAAATGCACGGGTGCCGTTCCCCGGCCCACCAGCACGCCGAGAACGAACATCCATGCCGCAACGAAAAAGACCAGCAGGTATCGCCCCCAGGCGATCCGGCGTTTTGGCGCGGTGGCCTTGCCCTCTGTCACAGGTTTGTTCCTCTGCCCGGAAAATGGGGCGCGCTGAAGTCGCCCCTACATCTGGTCGGGTGCCGACACGCCCAGCAACGCCAGTCCGTTGCGGATCACCTTGCGAACGGCCGAGATCAGGTACAGCCTGGCCCGGGTCAACTTCAGATCGTCTGCACACAATACCCGGTGACGGTTGTAATAGGTGTGAAAGGCGGCGGCCAGGGTCATCAGGTAATAGGTGATGCGGTGGGGCTCCATCAGCGCCCCGGCGGTTTCGACGGTTTCCGGATAGCGGGCCAGGGCCTTGATCAGTGCAATGTCCTCCGGCGTTTCCAGGGCAGTCAGATCCGATGGCGTAAACCCGCTGACCTCCAGCCTGTCGCTCTCAGCCTTGCGATGGATGCTGGAGATGCGCGCGTGGACATATTGGACGTAATAAACGGGGTTGTCGTTGGTCTTTTGTTTGGCCAGCTCCAGGTCGAAGTCCAGGGCGCTCTCATAGTGGCGGGTCAGAAAGATGAACCGGGCCGCATCCCGGCCGACCTCCTTGACCACGTCGGCCAGGGTGACGAACTCGCCGGCCCGGGTGGACATGGCCACGGGCTGGCCGGCCCGCAGCAGGTTGACCAGTTGCACCAGCAGGACGTCGAACTGGTCGCGTTCGTATCCGGATGCCTCCACGGCGGCCTTCATGCGCGGGATGTAGCCGTGGTGGTCGGCCCCCCACACGTCGATCACTTTTTGAAAACCGCGCGCAAACTTGTCCTTGTGATAGGTAATGTCCGATGCGAAATAAGTGGTCTGGCCGTTCTGGCGAACCACCACGCGGTCCTTTTCGTCGCCATAATCGCTGGTCCTGAACCACAGGGCGCCGTCTTTCTCGTAGATCAGCCCCTTCTCCTTGAAATCGCGGATATCGCCTTCCACCCTGCCCGAATCGTAGAGGCTCTGTTCCGAGAACCATCGGTCGAAGGTCACCCCGAAATCCACCAGGTCGGCCCGCATACCCGCGGTAATTTTCTCCGCCGCGTACCGGGCGCAGGGCATGACGGCCTCCGCCTCGCTTTTTTCAAAAAACTCCCGGCCCTCCCGCTCCAGCAGTTCCCCGGCAAGGTCCCGGATGTAATCACCCTGGTAGCAGGTGTCTGGAAAATCCACCGTTTCGCCCAGCATCTCTTTTCCCCGCAGGTAGACAGACATGCCCAGGGTCTGGATCTGCCGGCCGGAATCGTTGATGTAATACTCTTTTTGTACATCATAGCCGCAGAATGAGAGAATGTTGGCCGTGCTGTCGCCCACGGCACCGCCCCGGCCGTGGCCCACGTGAAGGGGGCCGGTGGGATTGGAACTGACGAATTCGATCTGGATGCGGCGCCCCTTGCCCAGGTCGCAGCGGCCATACTGGTCATCCTGCTCGTGAATGGCGGTCAGCACCGGATACCAGGCGGACGGTCGGATGAAAAAGTTGATGAACCCCGGCCCGGCGATTTCCGTACGGTCGATGATGCCCTTTTTGTCATCCAGGTTCCCGATGAGCGTTTCGGCGATTTTTCGCGGTGACATGCGCTGGGCCTTGGCCATCTGCATGGCCATGTTGGTCGACAGATCGCCGTGGCTGTCGGCCTTGGGCTCTTCCAGCAGCACCTCGCAAAAATCGGGCGAGGCGAAGATGCCTTTTTCGTAAGCGGCCGTTGCCGCCGCCAAAATGATTTCCTTGATCGCGTTCTTCATGAATGAATTCCTGACGGCTGATCGATCGGGTCGGGTCAGCCGATGCGGCTTGGTCTCGTTGATGGTTGCCGTCAGCCGGCAACGGCGTCTGCCGTCGGCACGCGCCTGTTTCGATAAAGTCCAGTTCATAAAGAGTTTTCCGATCCAAGTCAAGGAAGTTCACCCCGGCCGCCGGATGCATGCACGGTGTCTTTTTGGCTGGCGAAAACCCATCGGTCCATGGAACCGACGACAACACGAGCGGCTTAGTCCCATAAAGGATCAGGCCCCTTTTTCAGGCCGCCCGGTCTGCCATTGGTTGGCGGGCTCGCCGGATTTGGCCTTTTCCCTTGCATATCCATGATTTCCAACGTATTTTATTTACCTGCTGGACACTGCAACACAATCGTCTGGATTCTGGGACGACCAAAGGGTTTAAAATCATTATGAATGTGAGTATCTGCAAACAACGGCGAAAGCTTGCTGTTGATGTTGATGCGGTGTGCCGGCTGATCATGGCCACCCAGCTTCCTTCCGGTGAAATCCCCTGGTCCGCGGGAGAAAAGACCGATCCCTGGGATCATGTGGAAGCGGCCATGGGGCTGATGGTGGGGGGATATCTGGAACAGGCCCGACAAGCCTTTCACTGGCTGCGCAGCATGCAGCTGGCCGACGGAAGCTGGTTTGCCGCCTACCGCAGGGGCATCCCCGAAGACCGGACCCGCGAAACCAACATGACCGCATACATCGCCGTGGGTGTGTTTCATTACTGGCTGATCACCGGCGATCGCCATTTCCTGGAATCGATGTGGGACACCGTGCGGCGGGCCATCGATTTTACCGTCGGCCATCAGCGTGCCAACGGTGAAATCTGCTGGGCGATCAGCCCCCAGGGCAAGGTGGACCCCATGGCCCTGCTCACCGGTTCCAGCTCCATCTACATGAGTCTGAAATGCGCCATGGCCATTGCCGGCGAACTGGGCAAGGCCGTCATCCCCTGGGCCCTTGCCTACAAGCGTCTCGGTGATGCGATCCGCAATCGACCCTACCTGTTCAACATGACCAAATCCAGATTTTCCATGGACTGGTTCTACCCGGTGCTGTGCGGCGCCGTTACCGGGGAGATGGCCGGCGGGCGCATCAAGCGGCAGTGGAAGAAATATGTGGTGGAAGGCCTGGGGGTGCGCTGCGTTTCCGACCAACCCTGGGTGACCGTCGCCGAAAGCTCTGAATTGGTGCTGACCCTGGCCGCCATGGGAGATACGGAAAAGGCGCTCATCCTTTTCAATTGGCTGTCGGAGCACGTATTCGATGACGGCTCTTTCTGGTGTGGGTTCACCTTTCCCGACATGATCCGGTGGCCTGAAGAAAAAATTACCTGGACCAATGCGGTGGTGCTGTTGGCAGCCGATGCGCTGTTCGACCTTACCCCGGCAGGACGGCTGTTCAGCCACGCCTGGTGGACCGATGCCGGCTATTCCGGCTGACGGACGGTCGTACATCGCCTTTCAGCGCCACGGGATTCGGTTCAAATTCATGAAGCAGTAAAAAGTCACATTTTAGACGGATTCGTAAATAGGCCGAGATCAAGGCTTGCGAATCTTAAGGAGTGAGGCGTACTTATGGTACGCCGCAGCGACGAGGGATGAAGCGTAACGCAGATATCGGGCTTTTTACGGATCCGCCATGATTAAAGATCATCGCCCCTACGTTGTCAAAAAAGCATACCTGAAGTTTCAGAGGTTCTATGCCCGCCACTTTCTGGCCCCCCAGCTCGATCACTTGGGAAGGGGGTTCACTTTCATGCGGCCCTGGCACGTGGAGCTGTTCGGTACGCCGATCGCCATCGGGCGATTCGCCACGGTCATCGCCACCCCGGACAAGAAAATCCGGTTGTCGGTATGGCCGGACCAGGCGGGCAAGGGACATATCACCATCGGCAACTACTGCCTGGTCTGCCCCGGCGTCAGGATCAGCAGCGCCGCCGGCATCACCATCGCCGACAACTGCATGATCGCCAATGGCGCCTACATCACCGATTCCGACTGGCACGGAATCTATGACCGCATCTCCTTCG
Organism: Desulfosarcina sp.; assembly: GCF_055467485.1. Classification (NCBI taxonomy): domain Bacteria; kingdom Pseudomonadati; phylum Thermodesulfobacteriota; class Desulfobacteria; order Desulfobacterales; family Desulfosarcinaceae; genus Desulfosarcina; species Desulfosarcina sp. The sequence continues at coordinate 24,021 of NZ_JBUOIV010000025.1, forward strand.
GCAACGCCATGCCGGTAGCCATCGAAAAAAATGCCTGGATCGGGGACAGCGCCATCATCTGCAAGGGCGTGACCATCGGCGAGAACAGCATCGTGGGCGCCGGGGCCATCGTCGTCGATTCGATTCCCGACAACTGCGTGGCCGCCGGCAACCCGGCCCGCGTGGTCAAACGGCTTGACCCGCAAGAATCCTTCACCACCCGCGCCGAATTTTTCTCCGACCCGGCCAAACTCTCCCGTGAATTCATGGCCTGGGAACAGGCCATGCTCCAGGGCAACACCCTGTTCGGCTGGCTGCGTCACCTGCTGTTTCCCGCCAGGGGGGACTGAAACCGGGGCGGCAGACCGCCGCCCTGAGCTACCCTGCTCAGGAAGGTCCCTTGGGAACGCCGACGATATGCGATCCCAACCCGGAGCCGGCCATGAAGCCCTCCTGGCCGGTGGTCATCCGAATATCCCTTCCCTTGCACCGGGGGCATACCGGCGGGGTGTCATCGCCTTTGAACGTCAGGTGCGCAAACGTGTGACCGCATGCGTTGCACCGGCACTCGGCTGTGGGCATGGCCATCGAATCCTTTCACGGTCTACAGGCTGATGACCGCCGCATCACATGACATGTGGATCAGTTCGGCGGCCGTGGCCATCCGGGCACCGTCGATGAGTTCCTTCTCGTCGATATGACGGGCTTTGGCGCAGGGCGTGCAGACCAGAATCGGCACCTCGTGGGCCTGAAGATAGGCGATGAGGTCGTCGGCCACATCCCCCGTCGCCGCCCGCAGGTGATCCGCAAGCCCTTGTTTGGCAATGTATACCCCTTCATCGAGCAGAAACAGGGTGGTTTGCTTGCCTTCCTTGTGGGCGATGGTGGCCAGATGGATCGCACGGGTCGACCGGTTGGGATTGTCGGTGCCGCACGACAGGACGATGAGGACGTGGGTTTTCATGATCCTTCCTCTCCTTTTTTTGGATTGTGTATTTTTTCTTGTCAAAGCCCCCACGGCCGGTTCCGGTGACGGCTCAGGCCCCGGGTTTCGGTTTTCCGCAGGATGCGGCCCAGTGAAATCCAGCGAACAGCAATCCTCCTGCAAGCGCCACACCGGCGCTGGTCAGGAAAAGCGGTGCAGTGTTGTCCGGGTCGTAGAGAGCACCGCTGACAAAAAAGCCCACGGTGAGCCCGAGGCCATAGGTCACGGCGTTGTTCACGGCCTGGCCCAGGGTTTTCTCCGATGCCGGGGCGAGCTGATCCATGTAGAGGATGCCGGCCATGTGAAAAGCGCCGTATGTGACCGCATGGAGCAACTGGCTGGCCAGAATCACCATCGCCGACTGGGCGACATACAGGATGCCCCACCGGATCGCCGCCGCCGCAAAAGATACAGCCAGCACCCGCTTGAAAGAAAAACGGGCGAACAGCCGGGGGGAGTTGATCATCATCACCACTTCCGCCGTGGATGCCAGGGCCCAGCATACACCGATAAAGCTGCCGTCGTGCCCCAATTGGGCCAGATGAATGGAAAAAAAGCCATAGTAAGCCCCATGGCTCACCAGCATGAGAAACGCACACACCAGAAAAACCAGGGTGTGGCCCGAGAACAACCTCACCGCATCATGGGATGGCGCTTGGCGCTGTTGACCGATCCGGGGCATACCGATGGCAGTCATGGCCTGGGCGCTCGAGATGGCCAGTGCCAGGGCAATGACGATACCCACGGTATACCGGTCGATCATTTTTCCAGAAATAAGCACCACGGCGATGAATGCGATCGACCCCCATGCCCGGGTACGGCCATAGCGATGTTTGGTTTTGCCCAGCACGTCCATGGCAAAGGCTTCGAGAAAGGAGATGATCGGCGCGTAAAAGGCACCGTAAACGATGGTGAGGGCCAGCATGAACCGAAAATCGGTGGTGAAGAGAAAGAGCGCCCACAGGGCGGTACTGGCAAAGCTGCACAGGATGTATATGGGACGGCGGATGCCCTTTCGGTCCGCCAGGACGCCCCAGAAAATGGAAAAAAGGATCAGTACGGCTGCGCGAACGGCGGACAGGCTGCCGATCTGAAAACCGGTAAAGCCGATGTTCAGGCAGTAGAGGTTGAAATAGGGCAAAAATACGCCCATCGCCCCGAAATAGAGGAAATACTGGATTCTGATGGCGTTCTTTGCGCTGATCATAGACAGTCTGCAAACATTGAGGGCAAAACTTATTGATGGTCCGGGCATCATATCCAATTCAGCGGGAAAGGCAACGCCTTTCACCGTTCGCATGCTTGGTGGAAAATGGCCGGGAGTATTGAAATGTTGACATAAATCGAAAACATGCGCATCATTCACGACATTGAAGGTTGCCTGTCATCGTCCGATCCCGGAAATCTGATCCACTTAAACAATCGTTTCACCAAGGAGGATAAAATGAAGAACAGGGCCAGAAATCCAATATGGATTTCCCTGGTGGTGGTCGGTCTTGCCTTGACCGGATGTGTCCAGTCTCAGATAGCCGGCTCCGCGGCCGCCCTCGACCCGAACCAATCCATGATGGAAAATCCGGTGGAACTGGTCAACCAGCTCAGCAGCGACATTTCCGAAGCACGCATGGCCCAGCTCAACATTCTGTCCCCCGATGGATTCAAAAAAGCGGAGAGAGCCTTTTTCAACGCCCAGGAAGACCTTGAAAAAGGCAACGAGATCGCCGACATCCGCAAGTCCGTAAAGGAATCGCGAGACTACCTGTTAAACGCGAAAGAGATTGCCACGATTTCGCGAACGACCCTGGCCGATGCCCTCGAGGCGCGTGAAATGGCCCGGACTGCCGGGGCGGCCAAGTTCGAAGATGAATACCGTCGGGTGGAAAACGACTTTCTTGATCTGACGCGGGCCATTGAACGGGATAACCTCAGTTATGCCCAGAATAACCGGAGCAAGGTGATCGAGCGCTACCGGGAACTGGAAGTTCGCGCCATCAAAGAGGAAACCATCGGCGAAGTCCGTGCGCTCATCGCCCGGGCCGAAGCGGCCGATGCCCGGAAAATAGCGCCCCTCACCCACGGCCAGGCCGTGGATCAGATCACCGCCACCGACGCGTTCATCTCGGCCAATCCCTATGCCAAGGAAGAGATGCACGCCATGGCGCAAGAAGCCCTGTTCAAGGCCAACCGCCTGGTGGTGGTCACCGAACAGAGCAACCGGATCAAAACCATGAAGCCGGAGGCCATCGTCCTGCTGATGGAAACGCACCTGCACACGATATCTGACGCACTCGGCGCCCAGGACATGCGCGACCAGGCCTACCAGACCCAGTTGGACAACATCGTCGGTTCGGTCAACTCCCTGAAAAGCGACCGAACCTTCATGTCCGAAAAAAATCAGTCCCTGCAGGCAGAGATGGAATCGCTCAAGGCGGACTACCAGGCCAGTATCGACGCCCTCAATGTGCGCGTGGCCACCCTGGAAGGCAAAACCCGGGAGGACCAGATGGCCAAGGAGCGCATGGCCAGGGAACGCATGGCCGTAGAGCAGCGACTGGCCGCGGAAAGAAAATTCAACCAGCTTTACGTGACGGTCCAGGATTATTTCGAAAATGATGAAGCCGAGGTCTATAAAAAGGAGAACCAGCTGGTACTCCGGCTCAAGGCCATGCGGTTCCCCGTGGGAAAAAGCATCATCATGCCGGAAAACTACGCCCTGCTCAGCAAGGTCCAAAAAGCCATCCGCACATTTGACGACCCGCGGGTGATCGTAGAGGGGCATACGGACGCCACCGGTTCCGACGACGTGAACATGCTGCTCTCCCAGCAGCGCGCCGAGGCCGTCCGCGAGTACATGATCGCCAACCAGACGCTGCCCCCGGACAGCGTTTCCGCCGTGGGCTATGGTTCCGAGCGCCCATTGGCCTCCAACGCCACGACGGCGGGCCGGGCCATCAACCGCCGTATCGACATCCTGATCATTCCCGAAGCAAAGCCCATTTGACCGGGATTGTAGGTTCGTCAACCCCATCGACAATCCATCAACCAAGGAGGACACATGAAAAAAGTACTTGTCGCCTATGTCAGCCGAACGGGAAAAACCGAAGCCATGGCCAACTACATCGCCGAAGGCCTTCGGATCCGTGGACAGGACGTGGATGTCAAGAAAATCGCAGCCATCGAGAGTGAGAAAGGCATCACCGGATACGACGGTTATGTGTTCGGCTGCCCCACCTATCACAAGGACATCACCAGCGGCATGAAACATTTCCTGTTCAAGGCCGAAAAAGCCAACCTGACAGGCAAGATCGGCGGCGCTTTCGGCTCCCATACGCATAGCGGTGAGAGCGCCCCCATGATCTTCGACACCATGCAGCACGTTTTCAAGATGGACATGACCAACCTGGGTCCCCTGAACCTCACCGAAGCCATGGTCGACAGCGGAGAAGGGATGAAGGCCTGCCAGGATTATGGCAAGGCGCTGGGCGAAAAACTCGGCGCATAAACCGGTCGAACGCAGCAGTGGCCGGTCGCCGAATCGCGCCGCGACCGGCCGCTTGGATTATGGGGTGGGAGACACCCTTTTCGAATTCGTCATCATTTTGCAGGTAGCACCGTATGCGACACCGACCTTGAGTCACCTCCCTTGACGACATATCACATCTTGAAAAAAATGAATCCCCACCGTCCGTTTCACCTTTCACCGGCAACGATGTTCAAGTGCTCCCCCTAAAATATCGATAAATGAATACGGTTCACAAACTGTTTCTTTAGACAGGTGGATGTGATAATTTGCCCAAGCAATATCTGGAATCGGATGCAGGGCATCATCCTTATAACGGAGGGCGTCGGGTGAAGGATCGGATTGGCGTGTTCATCTGCGAGTGCGGGCCGAATATCAAGGATGCCATGGACATCCCGAAACTGGTGCGCTTTGCCGGACAGCTGGAGGCGGTCGTGCTGGCCGAACCGGTAGGCCTGATGTGTGCACCGGATGGTCGAAAAAAGGCCGCCGAGACCATACGACGCCACCACCTCACCCATGTGGTATTCGCCGCCTGCTCACCCCGGGAGCACGAACAGAGCTTTCGGGACGTGCTCGAATCCGCCGGACGCAACCCGTTCATGATGCAGGCGGTCAACCTTCGGGAGCAGTGCGCCTGGGTGATCCATGACCGCGATCAGGCCACCCGCAAGGCCAAAGGGCTGATCCGCGCAGCGGTTCAGCGCGTGCGGCATCACGCCCCCATCACCATCAAAGAGATCGACTGCCGTCCCGATGTTCTCGTGATTGGCGCCGGTGTGGCCGGCATCAGCACGGCCCGCACCCTCAGTCAGAACGGCCGGCGGATAGTTATGGTGGAGCGTTCCGCGTGCATTGGCGGCATGGCGGCATTGTACGAAGACCTCTACCCGGATTTCAACTGTGCTGCCTGTCTGATCGAGCCCGACCTGGACGAGGTCATTCATGACGAGCGGATCGAAATCCTCACCACAAGCGAAGTGCTGTCCGTGCGCGGCACCCAGGGCAACTTCACGGTCACGGTGAAACAGGCGGCCTGCCATGTCGATCCCTATCGGTGTATCGGTTGCGCAGCCTGCATCGAAGCCTGCCCGATCACGGTCCCCAATGAATTCAATGCCGGGATGGACTCCCGTCGGGCGATTTATATCCCCTATCCTGGGTCACTGCCGCATGTGGCTGTTATCGATAAGCAGCATTGCCTGCAGTTCACGGGTGACTCGTGCAATGCGTGCAAGGATGCCTGCCCATTCGACGCCGTCGACTATACGGCGGTCCCCACCGTCCGCAATATAGAGGTGGGGGCTGTGGTGGTGGCCACCGGTTTTCAGGGGTTCGATCCCAGCCGCAGCACCCGATACGGTTATGGCGAAGTGGACGGTGTCATCTCGGCATTCGCCTTTGAGCGGCTGGTGAATACCACCGGTCCCACCGGCGGCAAAATCGTGACGGCCGGCGGACTGGCACCGGATACGGTCGCATTTGTGCACTGCGTCGGCTCACGGACCGACAGGTTCAACCGATTTTGTTCAGGTGTCTGCTGCCTGTCTGCATTCAAGCAAGCCCGACAGGTCCTAAAACAACTGCCTGAAGCCGCCATTCACCATTTTTTCGCCGATCTCTGTCTACCCGGAAAAACCGCCCAGCGATTTTTCGACGGGGTCCGTGCAATGGTCGGCGTCACCCTGCACCGGCTCGCTCACCCCGGCGCCATCCAAATCAGTGCTGAAAACGGCCGGACGATCGTTCGAGGCACCGACGCCTCGGGAGCCGTCCAGCAGGTCGACGCCCAGTTGGTTGTCCTGGCAACGGCCATGGAAGCCCCTGAGGACATGCCGCAAATGGGTCGAATCCTCGACCTGGGTCTCGACGATGACGGTTTTTTCAAAGAAGCCCACCCGGTTGTTGATCCGGTGGCCGCGGACCGGGAAGGATTCTATCTGGCCGGCTGCTGCCAAGGACCAAAAGACATTCCCGCTTCCGTGGCCCAGGGCCAGGCAGCCGCCGGCAGGATTTTGCAGAAACTAATCCCCGGCGGCAAAATCACCCTGAATCCGATCGTTGCCCGGGTGGATTCGGATCTTTGCTCCGGCTGCCGGACCTGCGAGGCCCTTTGTCCCTTTGGCGCCCTGGTCAGGGATGAAAACGAAACCTGCATGACCATCGAAGAAACCTTGTGCCGCGGCTGCGGGATATGTGCGGCCGCCTGCCCCGGCGGCGCCATCAGTGTAGGTCACTATTCCTCTGACGCCGTTTACGCGGAGATCGCCGGTCTATTGAAACCCGATGGAAAGTGATGCCCCATGACCGTCTTTGAGCCCAGAATCATTGCCATGCTATGCAACTGGTGCGCCTATGACGGTGCCGACGCGGCCGGCAGGGCCCGACTGGATCTCCCGGCGCAGGTTCGGGAAGTCCGCGTCATGTGCAGCGGCCAGGTGGATCCCGACATGATTCTCAAAGCCTTCGCAGCGGGTGCGGACGGCGTCATGGTGCTGGGCTGCAAACCGGGGGACTGCCACTATAAGGAAGGAAACCTTCACGCCCTGAAACGCATCGTTTTGCTCCGCTCGGTACTCAAACCCACGCCAGTCCATCCGCATCGCCTGCAGTTGGACTGGGTTTCCGCCGGGCAGGGGCACCATTATGCCCAGGTGGTGAATGACATGGTTGAAACGATCAGGTCCCTGGGGCCCCTAGCCGTCGGTGTTTCCCGGGAGGAACGGTAAATGGCGGATAGACCGAAAATCGCCCTGTATTGGTGTGCGGGCTGCGGTGGCTGCGAAGAGTCGGTCATCGACCTGGCCGAAGACCTGCTGAATGTTGCCGAAAAAGCGGAGATCGTCTTCTGGCCCGTTGCCCTGGATGCCCGTTATCGCGACGTGGCAGCCATGAATGACGCTGAAATTGATGCGACGTTCATCAACGGCGCCATCCGCCTGGACGACCATGTTCGCATGGTGCGCCTGCTGCGCAAAAAATCCAAGCACATCATCGCCCACGGAAGCTGTGCCCACATGGGTGGGGTGATCGGCCTGGCCAACCTGTTCACTCCCCGGCAGCTGCTGGACTGTGCCTACCGGCAGGTGCCCAGCATGGCGGATCCCTCGGGGCCGCTTCCCGGTGAGGGTGAGAATGGACCCCTGATGCCCGAACTGCTGCCAGCGGTGAAGTCCCTCGATCAGGTAGTCAAGGTGGACGCGATCATCCCTGGATGTCCGCCCCCTCCCGACACCATGGCACGGGTGATCGATGATGTCATCCATGGGCGGCTGCCGGCAGAGAAAACCGTCTTTGCCCATCGCAAGGCCCTTTGCCATCAGTGCCCACGGCTGGATTCCAGACCGGAAAAAATCGAGATCACCCGCTTCAAGCGGCTTCACGAGACCCGTTGGGATCCGAATGTCTGTTTTTTGCCCCAGGGGCTGATCTGTCTGGGACCGGTGACGCGGGGCGGTTGCGATGCCAGATGCATCGACGCCAACATGCCTTGCCGGGGGTGCTTCGGCCCCACGGAGCGGGTGGATGACTTCGGCGCCGGTGCAATTGCCTGTATTGCCGCCATGATGGCGGAAACGGAAGAACCGGCGCTGACGCAACTGGTTGACAGCATCGCCGACCCCGCCGGCCTGTTTTACCGCTATTGTCTGGCCACATCGATCCTCGGCACGGGGCATACCCCATGACCCGACGCATCCTCATCGATCCGGTAACCCGCCTGGAGGGCCATGGCCGCATCGACATTCGCCTGGATGATGCCGGCAATGTGGAACGTGCTTTTTTCCAGGTGCCGGATTTCAAGGGGTTTGAGAAGTTCTGCGAGGGGCGCGCCGCAGAAGAAATGCCAACCCTGACACAAAAGATCTGCGGGGTATGCCCCACGGCTCACCACATCGCCTCCACCAAGGCGCTGGATGATCTGTTCGGCGTGTCACCCCCGCCCGCGGCCCTGACGATCCGTGAACTTATGCAGACGGCATTTGTCTATGAAGACCACCTGCTTCACCTTTTCTATCTCGGCGGACCCGATATCCTGGTGGACGGTGACGTGCACAGCAACACGCACAATGTGTTCGGTGCCCTTCAGGCGGTCGGAGAGGTGGCAGGCACGCGTGCCATCCAGATCCGCAAAAAAGTCCGTGCCTTGAATGGCATGGTAAGCGGCAGCCCCCTTTATCCGGTCTGCGGGCTTCCCGGCGGGGTGTCAAAGCCGGTCGCTGAAAAGGCCCGAAAGACCATCGCGAAGACCGCCGCCGAAGCGCTGGTTTTTGCGCGTCAGGTGTTGGCGCTGTTCCATCAAAAGGTACTGAAACACAAAAGCTTCAGAGACATGTCCCGAAGCGGAATCTATTCCCTGCAGACTTACTACATGGGCCTTGTGGACGAGGACTGCCGGGTGAATTTTTATGATGGAAAGCTCCGGATCGTTACCCCGCAGGGTGGCACCTTCGCCCACTTTTCCGCCGATGCCTATTTGAACCACCTGCAGGAGCGAACAGCCACCCGGAGCTTTATGAAAATTCTCTATCTCAAAGCGGTGGGTTGGAAGGGTTATGTGGATGGCGTGGAAAACGGATTGTATCGGGTGGGCCCGCTGGCACGACTCAATGCCGCCATGGGCATGGCGACACCGTTGGCCCAGCGCGAATACGAACGGTTGTACGATGCCGTCGGCCAAAAACCAGCCCACAATACCATGCTCTACCACTGGGCACGCTTGATTGAGGTGCTGTACGCCGCCGAACGGATGGTGGAACTGGCCCGGTGCCGCGAACTCACCGACCCCCACGTGAGGAAACTGCCCGAACGGCAACCCTCACAGGGTATTGGAGTGTGCGAGGCCCCCCGGGGAACCCTGATTCACCATTATCAGACCGATGCCCGAGCCATCGTAAAGCGGCTCAACCTGCTGGTGGCCACCCAGAATAATGCGGGCGCCATTTGCCTTTCCGTGGAAAAAGCAGCCCGGGCACTTATCAAAAACGGTCATGTAACCGATAATCTTTTGCACCAGGTGGAGATGGCCTACCGGGCCTACGATCCCTGCCTGGCCTGTGCCACCCATTGATTCCTCTGGGGAACCTGGGAATGGACCAAATGGATGTGGTGCATCATTGAGCTTCGGGTTGATGGGCCATCATTCCATCGCTCAGAACGAAAAAGGAGAGTTGCGTATGGCTGTGGAAATTTTGGATATGGTGGGTATGAAATGCCCGCAACCGGTGCTGAAAATTGCCGTCAAAGCGCCTGAAATGAATCCCGGCGACATTCTTGAAGTGGTTGGGGACTGCCCGACGTTTGAGCGGGACGTGCGGGTGTGGTGTCAGCGGCTGAAGAAAACCTTCCTCTCCATCTTGGATGAGGGAGCCGGCAGGAAGCGAATCCAGATCCTCTTCGAATGAACGGCAACAGGAGGCTTCCACGGCTACGGCATTCACGAGAGCAAACCGCCTTCACCCCTGCCGGGTAATCGCTACCGCCCTTCGCCACCGCGACAAACGAGAACATGAACCATGAGCGACAAAATCAAATGCAACGATTTTTTTGACTGTACGAAAGAAGATTGCCCGGCGTATGGTTCGGAAAATACGAGCTGCTGGCTGATTGACGACACCCGTTGCCGGGATGCCGGACAGGATAATTTTCTGGCCAAAGTTCAACTGTGCCTCAAGTGCCCGGTATTCAAGAAAAACATGGACAAGGACGCCATGGAAGCCTCCTGCGCCATGCTGGCCCGCCAGTTCACCGAAGCACGAAATGCGCTTCAGGAAAGAGACCGGGAACTGGAGTCCATCAGCATGGAGATGGCCATCGGCCTCTCCGAAGTCTTCGAAGCCCTGAAAATGATCTCCGCCGGTGATCCCCAGGTTCGGCTCAATGAAAGTTCCAGCCTCGAACTGATTGTCAAACTCAAGCAGATGGTCAACCGGACCGCCGAGAACATGGGCGAAATGGTCGACATGACCCATGAGTTCGCCATGGGACTGGCCGAACATTTCGATGTCCTGCACCGGGTTGGCACCGGAGACCTGGATGCCCGGGTCCAGGGAGAATCGGAGATCGAGCTTCTGGAGTCTTTCAAGACCGTCACCAACCGGATGATCGTCAGCGTAAAGGACGAGATCGAGCATCGACAGCAGGTATCACGGGATCTGCAGGTAAGCGAAGAACGCTTTCGCACCTTTGCGGAAAATGCCCCTATCGGCATTACCATCATGAAGCCCGATCTGACTTTCGCCTTCATCAACCGAACCTTCACGGAAATGTTCGGCTACACCCTCGCGGATATTCCGGACAAACCGACCTGGTTTAAAAAAGCCTACCCGGACATGGCTTATCGGGAGAAGGCGATTGCCAGATGGGAAACCTACCGGGGGGAAACCGCCAGGATCGGCGAAGTCCAGCCGTTCACGCTGGAGGTCCGATGCAAAAACGGGCTGAAAAAGATCATCAGCTTTCGTACGGTCGTCATGGGCAACGGCAGGCATTTCGTAACCTATACGGACATTACGCGACAGGCGCGGGCGCAGGAAATCCTCAAGGAATCGGAAGAAAAGTATCGCATGCTCATCGACAACATTCAGGACGGCGTGATCCTCATCGAGAAAAACCGATTCCTGTTTGTCAATGAGGCCATGGCGCGCATAACCGGCTATACCGTCGAAGAGTTGATCGGCATGGATTTCAGCAGGGTCATTGCCCCGGAAGATGTTCAAATGGTTGTCGGCCGCTATCGCCGGCGACAGGCGGGCGAAAACGTAAAACGGAATTATGAATGTCGCCTGCTGCACAAAGATGGGCAGACCCGCTTAACCGCCAGCATCCACGTGGGCATCATCAACTACCAGAACCGGGTGGTGACCATCGGCACTGTCAAAAACATTACAGACCGAAAAATGGCCGAGCAGGAGCGGCGCAAAATGGCCGAGAAGCTGCAGCGGTCTAAAAAGATGGAAGCCATCGGCGCCCTGGCCGGCGGGGTCGCCCATGACCTGAACAACATCCTGTCCGGCATCGTGAGTTACCCGGAACTGCTGCTAATGGACCTGCCTGACGACAGCCCGCTGAAAGGACCCATTTTAACGATCCAGAAATCCGGCGAACGGGCGGCAGCCATCGTTCAGGATTTGTTGACCCTGGCGCGACGCGGCGTCGCCACCATGGTGCCTGTCGATTTCAACCGAACCGTAACCGAATATCTGGAAAGCCCCGAATTCGCCAAACTCGTATCCTTTCATCCCCGGGTAACCGTTGAAACCCGACTTTCCGACGACCTGCTCAATGTCTCCGGATCTCCGGTCCACCTGTCCAAAACGGTCATGAACCTGGTTTCCAACGCCGCTGAATCCATGCCGGAAGGCGGAAAGATAATCATCTCTACAGAAAACCGGTATGTCGATCGGTTCCTAAAAGGATATGATGAAGTCATTGAAGGAGAGTACACCACCCTGACGGTATCGGACACCGGCGTAGGAATTTCACCCAAAGACATTGAACAGATCTTCGAGCCCTTTTATACCAAAAAAGTCATGGGCAGGAGCGGCACCGGGCTGGGAATGGCCGTGGTGTGGGGTACGGTAAAGGACCACAAAGGCTACATCGATTTGAGGAGCGCCGAAGGGGAAGGAACCACGGTAACGCTTTACTTCCCGGTTACCCGAGACCATTTGCCTGAGCAAACGGACAAATCTTCTGTCGACACCCTCATGGGCAACGGCCAACGCATTCTGGTGGTGGACGATATGCCGGAACAACGAAAGATTGTGTCTGCCATTCTGAACCGACTGGGGTATACCGTTGTCACTGTTTCCGGCGGGGAGGCCGCCGTGGACTATCTCAGGAGCCACTCGGTGGATCTCATGGTCCTTGACATGATCATGGATCCGGGCATTGATGGCCTGGAAACCTATCGTCGGGTAGCTGCATTCAATCCCGGGCAGAAGGCAGTAATTGCCAGTGGCTTTTCGGAAACCGAACGGGTCAAATCCTTGCAGCGGCTGGGCGTCAACGAATACCTGAAAAAACCCTACACCCTTGAAAAAATCGGTTTGGCGATAAAAAGAACCCTCGCCGGCTGAGAGCATATGCCACCGAAATTGGCGCTGACGCTTTTTTTCAATACCGTCTTTACGATGCCGAATCGTCCAGCCATGACCCGATTTGGCAATCCCTTCAATGGTGTCGCCTGGCTTCAGGCGGCAAGCCATTAATGCCTGCCGGTTGAAGGAGGGCGGCCGCCCGCGCTTTCCAGCTTGAATGGCCCTGCCATGTCTTTTCGCCTGCCCAGCCGATAGGCATCCACCAGGCCGAACAGCCAGCATCCCAGCAGTCACATCAGTAAAAGATTGATCATCATACTGCCGGAAGCAGTGCCGCTGCGGACGACAATGTCTGAAACTGCTTCCATGTCGATGGCTCCGCCTTCGACGACGATCCGGTCAAGGATTTGCAGCGCCTGGTTTACCGCGTAAATCATAAAAAGGGCCATCAGGACCAAAGTCACCACCACCACGGCGATACCACGCTTGTAGTGTTTTAACATGATCTGGCCCAGGCCTGGAAAAACCAGTCCGGACAGCAGGGCAGCCTTCAGCGCATGGCTCATAAGGATTCTCGCCTTAGGGTCTATGTTGCAAGTCCCGAGATTTCACTTTTAAAAGGTAACCGGAAGTTATCCCCGCATCAATGGCTGGTTTGCATGCGCCTTTTCAGTTGACTTGACACCTGCTGATGGGCTATTTTTAATTTACTGATAAAATAAGATGTTGCAGCAACGTACGCGGTCCGTTCACGCCATCGCACAACCTCGATCCAGCCAAGCGTCCCATCTCTTTTTCCTGTGACATCGCGCTTTTCGTAAAACCCGTTTGGTTGACATCATAATCTGTTTTCATTCGACTGATTCAATGCTCCTCCGAAATGCCCATGTGTTGGCGCCGGCACCTTTTTCAGGTTAACGATCACGCATCGGCGGGCGGGTCCGGCAGTTCAGGAGCGTTCACCCCCGTCATGGATCCATGGTGTCTCCTGGATCCATGATAACACCCCTAACGGAAAGGAGGCCCACCCATGTATCTTAAACAAGGAGATCTTTTCTGGGGCATGGACCCGGACTTCGTCAAGGAGGCGATGCAGACCACCATCAAAGAGAACCTGGAAGAGGGGGCGGTGGTGTTCAGGGAAGGAGACCCGGCCGAATCCTTTTACATCCTGATCAAAGGCCGCATCAAGCTTACGCTGGGGGAGAAATCACGTGAAGTATACGTGGCCTATCAGCCGGGAGAGATCATCGGGTGGTCCAGCCTTATCGGTCGCGACACCCTCTCCGCCACCGCCCGCTGCCTGGAGCCCACCATCCTAAGTAAAATCGACAGGCAGCGATTTCTCGACATTCTCGGGAAATACCCGACCGAAGGGGCCACCCTCTTTCAGCGCCTGGCCAGCATGCTGGGCAACCGGCTGGTGACCCTCTATCCCAGTATTGCCTGATTTTCGCTGAACAGGCGACGGCCCGATGGGATCGCCGGCACGGATTTCGGGCGCCAGCCGGTTGGCTCGATTGACCCCCGGCGCCAGGGATGGGTTTCACGCCACCTGAAATAATGCCGGGAAGGGACATGCAGGCCCCATGAACCATCAATGCGCATGGCGAGCCGATTGACAGCGTGGCTGAGGCGCCAGCCGGCGTCTGGCAACCGCCATATCGAGATTAAACCAGGTGTTTGGTGGCCTTGTAGATCGCAGGGCTGGTACAGACCTCGTAGTATTTGCGGTGGGTCACCTTCAGCGGGCTGAGGTCCTTGGGGTTGACCGCGGGCACGTCGGCTTCGCGCAATACCAGGCGTTGGTATCGGCCGGACTTGGTGGGAAACTTGCCCGTGTAAAGACGGACCTTTTCGAGCTGAAGGGCGGGAATGTCTCCGTAAAACGGCTTCAGGTCGATCTCCTGAGCCAGTTTGCGGAAGCCGGCCTCGTTCAATTCAATGCCGTTGACGTTGTATCGCAGCAAGAGATCGTCGGCTGTCTTTTGCATTTCCGAATCCGAAGTCCCCTGAAAGACAAAGAGGTTGAAGGGGCTGCTGGTTTTACGGATGATCCGCCGCACGGATTTATGACACCCGGAAAGGCGGTCGGCCAGGTTGATGGCCGGGGATATCATGATGCGGTTGTCGCCGTCGAAAAGAAAGGTGGGCGCCTCTGCCCGGTGGCAGATGCCGATGCCCAGCTCCAGGATCGGCAGCTGGTATTCCTGGCTCTTCTTGTTGTAGCGGTTGATAATCATCAGCACGTTGATGGCCATGCCGCAGGACCGGGCCACGCTGTACCAGCCGCTGGGCGTATCCTCCCGCTCGAAAATGGAGAGGATGATGGCATCGCCTTCGATGAACACCTTGTGGGCGTCGTATTCCGAAAGGATCTCGGATATGGGATCAAAGAAGTTGAGACTGAAGTAGGAGGCCGGATTGAGCCCACGTTCGTTCATCTGGTGGGTGATATCCGTTGATCCGCGCATATCGGCCTTGATGATGGTGTGGTTCATGATGGGCTTCTCGCCCATTTCCTGCTCATGGGGCAACAGGAATTCATACAGGGTGTGGTTGGCCTTGGAGAGCGCCAGGATTTTCTTGTCGGTGACCAGATTGATCCGCTCGGCCGCTTCACGGTAAATTGTGAAGCAGCAAAAATCGCGATGATAGCGCGAGAAGGCCCGGAGGAATCGGACCAGGTAGTCCTTTTTCCGGCGGCTGCCCATCCGCTCCATCTGGACCACCTTGCGGTTGAGGGGCCAAGTGCGGAACGTCTTGCCGTAGAGCTGTTTCAGGCGCTTGAGCCGGCTTCTCACCAGCTTTCGACTCTTGGGGTGGATCAGGTACTGCAGCACCTGCTGAGGAACAAGGGGGGGGCAATAGTCGCGATAAAGGGACTGCATTTCATATGACGCCGAAATCCGCTCCATGAGGCCGGTTCGTGAAAACTGCCGGAAAAAATAACCCATCAACAATCGCTGGTTTTTCATCCGCAACCGGTGGGCGCGGCGGGTCTCCTTGTCCGCCTTGGCCCGTTTCAAGGCCCGGTATTGTTTTTTGGCCAGCTTTCGATTCAGCAGCAGGTCGATATTTTCCGGGCACTTGATCCATTGATCCAGACGCTGCAGCTGAAATTGCTTGGCTTCATCGCTACCCGATAATTCAGCTGCGGATATCTCCCGGCGCCGCCGGTCCAGTGTCCAACTGATGGCAGCGGTTTCCTCCATGTCAAGGAAACCGAAGATGCTGCGCATCAGGCTGAGCATCATTTCATAGCGGTCCGGATCGTCGACCCGACGCCCCAGGCAGAGGTCATACTCTTCGATCATGAAGTGGTCGTTGGATGGGTTGTCCATGTGAACGATAGGGTTGGTGAGCAGATCGAACAGAAATGGCAGGTCCTGGCCGAATACCGCTTCGCGCATTTCCCGAATGTCGGTTTCCCGGATCTCCCTGAAATACCCGCAAAGCTCCAGCCCCACCTTCTGCTGCACCGCTTCTCGGCTTTGCAGGACATGGGCCAGGTTCTCCTTTAGCGTGAGCGCCTTATTCTGATCGTCGTGCTGGGCCAGGTCCGACCGGCGGATAGCGCTTTTACAATGACCGATCAAGATATCGTACTGCTTGCGGATTTCGTCGTGGACCATGGAAAGAATGGCGATCTGGGCCAGAAAATCAACCTGCATCTCTTTAGCGGCCCTGGCTTTGTTGACCGCATCGGTCATGATCTGGCCGTAGAGTTGACGGTAGCCCTCCTGCTCTCTGGCGAGTGCACTGAGCCGCTTTCTTTCAGAAGTGGTCCATATGCCGGTTTCACGCTCGATGAGAAGGGCGGCCAGCTTGGCCGTGGCGCTGCAGAACGCAGGACTCAAGCGCACATCGCAGCGGATGTTGTCCACTCCCAGGACCAGGCGCTCCAGCGAAAAGTCGGTGGAGTAGGACTCCATTGGAAAATCCTTGAGCCCGGGCAGTCTGGGTTGGAATTTTAAAAAATCGAGCATCCCTGCGCGTTCCGTCCGCTGTTTGAAAATAGAAAAGGCCTGATCAACCCTTTGTTACCTTTACCATTTGGCTCTTGTGGTGTCCATATAATTAACCCGCACCCGCGGCCGCATGGATTGTGCGGCATTGGGAACAAAGGGTTGGCGCGGGTCGTGCGCCCTCCGACCGGGCGGGGTCGCCGCATACATCCCTGCCGCCGGCACGGTCAGGTCTGGACAAGCGGGCGGCCACCGGCTAAAGTGGCTGCTGATTACCCGATCAAGATTGGCGTTCGATCTCGCTGCAACGCCGGGTTATCGGCCGCAGGCACAAAGGGCTATGCCGATGATGTGAGAAGAGGATTGAAGCCTCACCCCTGGCGAACCGCAAGAGATGTTCTGCCTGCAAAGGAACCGTGTCACGCAGCACCGGTTGGCTGAACAATCGATTCTCCGTTTTGTCGCTGTGGCGGTTCAACAGTGAGGTCGAGCCAAAAGACCGTTTTCGAAACCGTTTCCAGCAACCCGCCACAACCGAGACCCTTGCCCATCGTGAAAGGGAGCATCCATGGCATCCATTCTTATCACCAATGCATTGACGGTAAATGAGGGCCGGTCGATCCATCAGGATCTGCTGGTTCGTAACGGCCGCATCGAGGCTATCGGCGGAAATCTGGCCGGCAGGGACGCAGGCATGGTCATCGACGCCGACGGCCGGGCGCTGTTTCCGGGGATGATCGACGACCAGGTTCATTTCCGTGAACCGGGCCTGACCCACAAGGGAGACATCCGCTCGGAATCCCGCGCGGCGGTGGCCGGCGGCATCACCAGCTATATGGAGATGCCCAATACATCACCGCCCACCACCACCATCGCCCTGTTGGAGGAGAAGCATCGCCTTGCCCGGGACACCTCTTTTGCCAACTACAGCTTCTACCTGGGAGGCGCCAATGACAACATCGAGGCCGTCAAAACGCTCGACCCGAAACAGGCCTGCGGGGTGAAGGTGTTCATGGGCGCCTCAACCGGCAACATGCTGGTGGACGACCCCGTTGCACTGGAACAGATCTTTACCCACAGCCCGACCATCGTGGCCACCCACTGTGAGGACAGCCCCACTATCGACGAGAACACCCGTCGGTTTCAGGCCATCCACGGTGACGACATTCCCATCGCCCTTCACCCGGCCATCCGCAGCGAAGCGGCCTGCTACCGTTCCACGGCCCTGGCCGTGGAACTGGCCCGGCGGTGCAACACCCGGCTGCACGTTCTGCACCTGAGCACGGCCAAGGAGCTGGCGCTTCTCTCTTCGATGCCGTTGGAAGCCAAACGGATTACCGCCGAGGTCTGTGTCCATCACCTGCTCTTTTCCGGAACCGACTACAGAGACAAAGGCAACCTGATCAAGTGCAACCCGGCCATCAAAACGGAGGCCGACCGCCGGGAACTGCTGGCGGCCCTGCAGGCGGGGACAATCGACGTGGTGGGAACGGACCACGCGCCCCACACCCTTGCGGAAAAGCAGCGCTCGTACATGCAGGCGCCATCGGGCCTGCCACTGGTTCAGCATGCCCTGGTCAGCCTGCTGGAGCACGTTCATGACCGGGCGCTTTCCCTGGAGCAGGTGGCGGAAAAGACCGCCCATAACCCGGCGCGCCTGTTCGGGGTAAAAGAGCGGGGGTATCTTCGGGAGGGTTACTGGGCGGATCTGGTGCTGGTCGATTTGCAACGACCCTCCGTCGTGGACGACCAGCCGGTGCACTACCACTGCGGGTGGACACCCTTTGCCGGACGCACCTTCCGGTCGAGCGTCGCGGCCACCCTGGTTTCCGGGCACCTCGCCTTTATCGACGGCAAGATCGACCCGAGTCCCGCTGGCAGGCGGCTTGAATTCGACCGCTGAGCCCCATGGACAATCAGCCATACATGAATGAAAAGATATCGTAACGTGTCGGCGACCACGGCGCGAGGATGCGGCTACCGGGGCTGAACCTGTCGACGTTGCGGCGGTGCGCCGCCATGCGGATGGATCAGGTGTGACGCAGCTATCGTTGCCTCGACGGCATGTTCAGCGAAAAAGCGCCGCCAGCGCCCCATGCTCACTGAGAATATTCACGCCGATCGCCAGCAGGACGATCCCCCCCGTCATTTCCGCCCAGCGGCTCAACTGCGCCATGTTGCCGATCATTTTTCCCAGGTGCATGCCGACCGTGGTAAAAACACCGGCCACCAGCCCGATAATCAGCGCTGGCGTCCAGATGGAGACGTTGATCATGGAAAGGCTCAGGCCCACGGCGAGGGCGTCGATACTGGTGGCCACGGAAAGCATCACCATCGTCATCCCTTTGGTGGGGTCCTTGGCGTCTGCCTCCACCGATTCTCCCTTGAATGCGGATCGAAGCATTCCCTGGGCCACGAAAGCGAGCAGCGCGAAGGCGACCCAGTGGTCGTATGCCTCGATGCGGCTTCTGACCGTAAACCCGGCACTCCAGCCGATGACGGGCATCATGGCCTGAAAAAGACCGAAGTGCCATGCCAACCGAAAGGTCTGGCGGGCGCTGACGGTCCGGAGGGAGACCCCCGAGGCGATGGAGACGGCAAAGGCATCCATGGCCAGGGCCACGGCAAGGGCCAGTGTGTTGATCATTTCCAATGATCGATTTCCTGCTGCCGGCGGTTGAATCGCCGATGCCTTCCACCGGCCGGGAATAATAAAAAAGGGCCCGGCAGGTGCGACCAGGGCCCCAAGCAAGTGAAACCGGTCCGGATGGCAAGGGTTGCGCGGCGGAAAACCGAACCGGTTTGCAGATTAAAGAGAGCTACCGCTGGGCAGAACGGGGTGCCTTGCCTGCCAGCGGGTTGTAGAGCTTCATGATGGCGAACTTCATGACATCCAGCGTTTTCGTCTCGGCGATGATCCCCATCAGCTTGTCTTCCGCCTCGGCGGGAAGCGTGCAGGCCTTGGAGTCGTCACAGGTCAGTCCGGAAAAGCCCTTACCGAGCTTTTTGTACTCTTTGGCAGTCATTCCAACCTGAATCGCCTCTTTTCCACCGATGTTGACGATCTCGTCTGCCAGGCCGGCACCGTTAATCGTGGACTTTTTCGCCTCATCCAGAATCACGTTAATGTAATAGTCAGCCATCTCGCCGTTTCTCCTTATTGAAAAAGAATAGTGGTATTGAAAAAGACTTCCCCAGTGGGGCCTTTTACAAAATATCATAAAACCGGTCAAGAAGGGATTGAAGGTTCAACGCCGTATCACCAGCACTTTTCCGCTTTAGGGTAACTGCCCAGCAACTTGACGAAAAGGGCGTGCAGGGTCAGTTCGCCGATGGCCGATTTGACCTCGTCCGAGTCGATGCCCGCTTCGAATGCCGCATAGAAGACATACTCCCAGGGATTTTCAGGGATGGGCCGCGATTCCAACTTGGTGAGGTTCAGGTTGTATTTTTGAAAAATTTTCAGACAGTCCACCAGGGCGCCTGGATAGTGGCGGGTTTTGAATGCCACGGTGGTTTTGCCCGTCTTGTGGTCTTCCGGCACGTTCTCCTTTTTGGCAATCACGAAGAACCGGGTGGTGTTGGAGCTGTTGGTTTGGATGTCCCGCTCCAGGATCTCCATGTCGTAGATCTCGGCGCACAGCGCAGAGGCGATCGCGGCACAGTCCATACGATCGCCGGATGCCACGGCATGGGCGGCGCCGGCGGTGTCGTAAGAAGGCACCATTTTTATGTTTTTCGACTTCAGGTACGCCTTGCACTGCTTGAGCGCGTGCGGGTGGGAGAACGCCTCCTTGATCTCCTCCAGTCGGGCGCCTTTTTTGGCCAGCAGGGTGTGGCGGATAGGCAGATACACCTCGGCGATAACGAAGATGTCATTGGCAAACAGGAGATCGTAGTTCTCCACCACGGTGCCGGCGATGGTATTCTCCACGGGAATGAAGCCGTAGGTCACCTCTCCGCTTTCCACCAGATTGAACACATCGTCGAAGGCATCGCAGCCGACCGTCTCCACCGCTTTTCCAAAATGTTCGTGAACGGCCATCTCGCTGTAGGCGCCCCGGATTCCCTGAAATGCAACTTTCATTGGCTGAGCCTTTCGTGTATGTCGGTCATGGCGTCGATAAACGCCTGGCGTTTTTGTTTGGCATAGGGGTTGTAGGTGTGCATGTCCTCGAAAAGCTGCCAGGTGTCGTGGCTGACCACCCCTAAAATGTGCATGAGCCGCTTGTACCCCTCGGTGTCGATGTCCAGATCCCGGGCGCCGAAGGCCGACAGGGACCGGCCGATGAAATGGGTCAGGGAGAGGCTCACGGCAATCTTCTCGTCGTGCTCCTGGGCTGTCGCCGTGATGACCACCAGCCCCTGGCTCTCCAGCCAGGCCCTGATTTTCTCATATCGATCACTGTCGATGCGATCCGGGCAAAGGACGATTTTGCGGCCGACCAGTGAGTTGGCCGCACTGTCCGGGCCAAACATGGGATGGGTGGGCAGGATGGACACGCTTGCGGGAAGCAGCTCGTGCATCCATTGCACCGGGTAGACCTTCACCGAGCACACATCCACCACCACAGCGTCCTCTCTGAGCAGCGGTGCCACTTTCCGCAGGGTGTCCCGCATGGCGGAAATGGGCATGCACAGGATCACGATCCGTTGACGGCAGGCCGATGCAAAGGATACCGGCCGGGCGCCGCAGGCCTTGATGGCCACATCCTTGTCGCTGCGGGTAAATACGGCCACGGAGAATTCCTTGGACAGGTAACGGGCGGTGAGCTTGCCGAAGCGACCGAACCCGATGATACCGATGCTGCTCATAACACCTCGCGAATTCGTTTGAATGCGTCCATCAACTGATCGTCAGGGGCGGCAAAACAGATGCGCACGTGACCGTTCGTGCCGAAATCCTCGCCGGGCACGATGGCGACGCCGGTCTTTTCCAGGATCCGGGCGGCGAAATCCCCCGATGTCTCCCCCCGGTGAAGCTGGCCGGATATGTCCGGAAACAGGTAAAAGGCACCCTGCGGGCGGATGCAGGGAAACATGGCGGACACCTGCTCGAAGGCCAGGTCCCGCTTGCGCTGCAGGTCCGCCCGGCGCCGGACCAGCAGTTCGTCATCCATTGCCAGGGCAGCCACGGCACCGTGCTGGGCAAAGGTGCAGACATTGCCGGTCAGATGGCTCTGGAGCCGCACCATGGCCGCCGCCACGTCTGCCGGGGCAACGGCATAGCCTACGCGAAACCCGGTCATGGCATAGTGCTTGGAAAAACTGCGCGTGAGAATGAGCCTCTGCCGCACCGCTTCCAGTTGGTATAAAGAAAAATGCGACAGGTCGTCGTATACGAAAAAATCGTAGGCTTCGTCGGCAATCACGACCAGGTCATGGTCGACGGCCAGGCGGGCGACCCGCTCCAGGGTCTCCCGGGGATAGACGGCACCGGTGGGGTTGTTGGGAGAGTTGATCAATATGGCTTTCGTTTTTGCGGTAACGGCGGCCGCCAAGCCCGCCAAGTCCAACTGGTGGTCAATGGTGGGGACGAAAACCGGATCGGCGCCGGCCAGCTTCACCTGCTCGGCAAAACTCACCCAGCAGGGCACGGGAATGATCACCTGGTCCCCGGGATCGCAGATGCACTGAAAGATGGTGTACAGCGCTTGTTTGGATCCGTTGAAAACCACGATGTTTTCCGGTTCGCAGCCCTCGAAGCGGCCGGCCAGGGCAGCCCTTAAAGCCATCAACCCGGCCATGTCGCCGTAGCGGGTCTCCTGGCGGTCCAGGGCCCGCTTGGTGGCCTCGACCACCGGCACCGGCGTATCGTCGGTCGGTTCGCCGATGGCCAGGCTGATCACCGGCCGCCCCTGCCGCTTCAGGGCATCCAGCAACGGAATGAACCGGGCCGTCTTGGAGCCCTCGACCGTTTGAATTCGTTTGGACAGTTTCAATCTTTATTTCCTCATTTCCTTAATCGCCTATTGTCCGTCCACAACGGGTAGATTTCGGTTCAGGCCAAGGTCGCAGCGATGTTGAAACCGCAGGCGTAGCAGCGCTACGTCGAGGATTTCAACAGAGCGAGAACGCTGGACTAGGCCGAAAGATGCCCGTTGTGGACGGACAATTGCCTAAGCTCGCATTTTTTGGCGCAGCGCAAAATCCCCCAGCACCAGCGCAGCCATGGCTTCCACGATGGGCACGGCCCGCGGGACCACGCACGGGTCGTGGCGGCCCTTGGCCTCCAGGGTCACCGGGTTGCCGTCAAAATCCACCGTTTGCTGAGCAAGGCCGATGGTGGCAGGCGGCTTGAACGCCACCCGGAAAAAAATCGGCTCCCCGTTGGCGATGCCGCCCTGAATGCCCCCGCTGTTGTTGGTGGTCGTTCCCAGGCGCCCGTCGCCAGCCACGAAGGGGTCGTTGTGAACCGATCCTTTGAGCCGGGTGCCGGCAAAGCCCGAGCCGACCTCAAACCCCTTGGTGGCGGGAATGGAGAGCATGGCCTGGGCCAGTTTGGCCTCCATCTTGTCGAAAACCGGCTCGCCCCAGCCGGCAGGCACATGGCGGCAGACGCAGGTGACGATACCACCGACACTGTCCTTGTCTTCCTTGACCCGGGCCACCAGGGCCTCCATCCGGGCGGCGGCAGCGGCGTCGGGGCATCGCACCAGGTTGCCGTCAACGGCCTGCCGGGTGATGGTCTGCAGGTCCACGTCCGTTGCCGAGATGTCGCTGACGGCGCTGACCCAGGCGACAATTTCAACCCCATAGACATCCTTGAGCATCTTTTCGGCCACCGCGCCGGCCGCCACCCGGCCGATGGTCTCCCGGGCACTGGACCGTCCCCCGCCGGAGGAGGCGCGCACGCCGTATTTCATCTGGTACGTGAAGTCCGCGTGGGAAGGCCGGGGGATCCGGCTCATCTGGCGGTAGTCGCCGGGCCGCTGATCCTTGTTGGGCACAAACAGGCCGATGGGCGTACCCAGGGTGACACCGTTTTCCACACCGGAAAAAATGGTTACCCGGTCCGCCTCCTGACGGTCGGTGGTGAGCTTGCTCTGGCCCGGCCGGCGCCGGTCCAGCTGCGGCTGGATGTCCGACTCGCAAAGCTGCATGCCCGGCGGGCATCCATCCACAACAGCGCCCACCCCCTTGCAGTGGGATTCGCCGAAAGTGGAGACTTGTAAAAGGGTTCCAAACGTACTGGACATGGTTCCTATTCCTGTTCATGCGGTTGACTTCATCCCAAGCTGAAACCTGCACCGCAACCATCGGTCATCGGGCCGCGGACGGGTTCCCCCCGATCTCCTTACCTATTCCCAGTGCCGCCACAATTCGTTCACAGATCGCGGCAACCGTTCTCCGGTCCGTGGCGACCACCCGATCAGCCGCCGTTTCATAGAGCGGCGTTCTCTCCGCCAGCACCGACGCGATCTCGGCATCCAGGCCCTCACGGGTCAGCGACGGCCGGCTGGCGGCAGTGGCCGGATCGTCGAGCATACGGGTCAGGATCGTCTTCTCGCTGGCCGTGAGCCAGACGACCCTTCCGGATTGCTTCATGGTGCTGATATTGCGCTCATCGAGAACGATGCCCCCACCGGTGGCCACCACCTGGCGGTCACCGGTTGACACGGCGACCAACGCCTGTCGTTCCTGTTCACGGAAAAACGGCCAGCCGTGGTCCGCCACCATCCGGGCAATGCTGACGCCGGCCGTATCGACAACCATCCGGTCGGTATCCATGAAACGCCAGCCCAGCCGCTGAGCCAGGCGTTCTCCCACGCTCGTCTTGCCCGTGCAGCGATATCCGATGAGAAACAGATTCGTGGTGGCCGTCAGCATGCGTAAAGCGTCTCCCACACCTCCCAGAAGTTGGGGAAGGACTTCTCCACGCAGTGAGGCTCCAGAATGTGCACCCCGGGAGTCACCAGCCCGGCCATGGCAAAGCTCATGGCGATGCGGTGGTCATCGTACGTTTCGATCGTTGCGCCGCGGGGCGCGCCTCCCGTCACCAGCAGCCGGTCATTTTCGGCAACGGCGGCAATGCCCATCTTCTTCAGTTCGGTGCAGGTGGAAGCCAGACGGTCGCTCTCCTTGGCCTTGAGGTGAGAGACATTTTCAATCACGGTCGTGCCCTCGGCAAATGCCGCCACCACCGCCAGGGTCGGCACCATGTCGGGCATGTCGGCCATATCCACCGTAACGGCCCGAAGCTTGCCGCCGGTCACCGTAATCCCCTCTGACCCGCGGTCCGTCCGGCACCCCATCTGCTCAAAGACCCGGACCAGTCCCACATCCCCCTGGCTGGAATCGAGGGACATCCCGCTGACGGTGACGCTGCCACCGGTAATGGCGGCCGCTCCCCAAAAGTATCCCGCCTGGGAAGCATCCGGCTCCACCGTGTAGTCGCCTGCCCGATAGACCTGGCCGCCATTGACCTCAAACCGGGTGTATCCGTCGCGATCGACCCTGATGCCGAACCGTCTCAATATTTCCACGGTCATGTCCACATAAGGCCGGGACACCGGTCCGTGAGAGACTGTGATGGACACGCCCTTCGGGGTGCACGGCGCCATGAGCAGCAGGGATGAGAGAAACTGGCTGCTCACGCTGCAATCGATGGCCACCGCCCCCCCGGCAGCCTGACCGCCCGGTATCTCTATCGGCGGGCAGCCGTCGCCGTTCACCGACCGCGCATCGATGCCCAGCTGGTTCAACGCCGCCAACAGGTGGGCAATCGGCCGATGGTGCATGCGCGGGGTACCCGTTAAGGTATAGGTTCCCTCTCCCAGGGCCGCCACGCCGGCCAGCAGTCGCATGGAGGTGCCGGAATTGGCCAGGTAAAGTGCCTCGCGGCAAGGCTTGAACCGGCCGTTCAATCCGCGGATGGCCAGGGTCGGCTCATGGTCGGCGACCACCGCCCCCATCTTTTCCAACGCGGCCAGGGTCAGCCCGGTGTCCTGGCTGCGCAGCGCGTTGCGGATCGTGCAGGGACCGTCTGAAAGGGCTGCTGCGATGAGTGTCCGGTGAGTGTAGCTCTTGGATCCCGGTACACTGACCTGGCCGTGGCCGAGGCGATGAGGCTTGATTTCAATCATGACGTTCGTTTTCCTTGTACACCTGCTTTTTTCCCAGGACATCGAGAACCGTTTGTTTCATCAGCTGGACGGGCGCCTTTTTGCCGGTCCAGCGCTCGAACTGGAAGGCGCCCTGGTGGACGAACATGGCGACGCCGTTCACCACCGTGCAGCCGGCCTGCCTCGCCGCGCCCAGCAACCGGGTTTCCAGCGGATTATAGACAATGTCCATCACGGTCATGCCGGGCCTGAGACAGGCATGGCCAACGGGCATCTGATCCGTGTGGGGGGCCATGCCCACGGAGGTGGTGTTGATCAGGATGTCGCAGCCGACACCCGAAAAATCGGCAAGCGGAAAGAAGTCACATTCCAGCTGGCTGGCCAGGCGGCGCCCCCTGTCCTGGCTGCGGTTGACGATGGTCAGTTGTCCGCCGTGTTCGGCAATCCCATGGGCCAGGGCTCTGGCGGCACCGCCGGCACCGATTACGGCCACCCGCCTTCGGATGACCGGGGTTTTCTCCAGCAGGGCGGCCATGGCACCCGGAGCGTCCGAATTGAAACCGTAAAGCCGTCCCGCGTCATTGACGATGGTGTTCACCGCACCGATTTTGCGGGCCATGGGATCCACATGGTCCAGGTGATCCATGACCTCAACCTTGAAGGGGATAGTCACGCTGCAGCCGCGGACGCCCAGCGCCCGGATCCCGGCGACGGCTCCGGGCAGATCCGTAACGTTCAGGGCCACATAGACCCCGTTGTGACCTGTCTGACGAAAGGCCGCATTGTGCATGACCGGGCTGAGGCTGTGGCCCACCGGGTTCCCCAGGACCGCGTACAGCCGGGTGTCCGCATCGATACACAACATACCGGCATCCGGAACCATGGCCTACACTCCCACACCGACCATGGGATAGGATCCCAGGTTCTTCAGATAAAGCGCGTGGGGCTGAATCAAGGCGATGGCCTGCTGGATGCTGCCGTCTTCGAGGTGCCCTTCCAGGTCGACAAAAAAGAAATGGCTCCAGCTCTCGTGTCGCGTGGGGCGGGACTCGATCTTGACCAGATTGATGCCGGCTTCGGTAATGGGCGCCAACGCACCGGCCAGGGCACCCGGAACATGGGCCAGGGCGAACATCAGTGAGGTTTTGTCCTTGCCCGACGGCCGGACCTTCTCCTTGCCGATAACGAGGAACCGCGTGGGTGGTCGGGAAAAATCCTCGATCTTGGAGGCCGCCGCTTCCAGGCCGAAGATCGCCGCCGCACCGCCGCCGGCAATGGCCGCCACCCCCTTTTCCGCCGCCGCCCGTCCCACGGCGAAGGCGCTGGAACTGCACTCTTTCAATTCCGCTCCGGGAAGGTACTGGTTGAGCCAAATGCGGCATTGGTTCAGCGCCTGGGAGTGTGCGTAGACGGCCTTGATGGCGCCCAGGCTGATCTCCTGGGCCAGCAGATCATAGGAGACCTGTTGGTAACGCTCGGCGCAGATACACAACTCTGATTCGAAAAAAAGATCCAGGGTGTGGCGCACCGATCCCTCCACGGAATTTTCCACCGGCACCACCCCGTAGTCACAGGCGCCTTTCTCCACCTCGCTGAAAATCTCCCGGATGCTGGGCTGGGGAACATAAGTGACCGAGAAGCCGAAGTGGCTGGTGGCCGCCAGGTGGGTGAAGGTGGCCTCGGGACCGAGGTAGGCCACGCGTTGGGAAGCCTGGATGGCGCGCGCGGCCGCAATGATGTCGATGAATATGTGGTGCAGGACATTGGGGTTCAGCGGCCCCTTGTTCAGGGCGGTCAGGCGTCTGAGGATCTCGCTTTCCCGGGTGCTGTCCACCACCCGGTTGCCGCTGTCCTTTTTCAGATCCCCGATCCGCTTGGCCAGGTTCAGCCGACGGTTGATCAACTCCAGGATGGTATCGTCGATACTGTCGATCTGCTGGCGGATGTCGCAGATGTCGGTGGCCATTGTACAGGCCGGTGTGTTCTGACTCTTTTCCATGGTGCGTGCGGTCTCTTTCTTGGCTGCAAGTCTTGCCCATAAACAAAGGGCCGCGGAGAGCATCTCCACGGCCCGGATAAAAAAAAGCCGTGGGTTTTTCGGTCTGCCCACGGCTTGGTTTGTCTGTTTGGATGTTCAGGACACTCAGCGCGCAGCGGGCAGACCCTTGCTAAAAAAATAATAAAAGTAAAAAAATCTGCCGGTGTAAAAGCGGAGCATCGGGTCGATCCCTTTCAAGCGCAAAAGATGAAGAAAAATACAAGCTTGCCTTTCCCCTGTCAAGCTTTTTCCGGGAAAAAGCATCGCGTCTCGACATGACCATCGGCGGATGATCAGCGCCGCCGGGCAATTATGGCAAGCCGGCATGTCCGCTACGGGATTATCTTTATGGTCGTTTAATCGAGCCGCTTGCCGCCGCGTCCCGGGACAACGCGCACCTCGTGAGTGCCGGCGCTCGCCGATCATCAACCGCAGGCACGGCGCGCTGATCGCATTCGATGCGCATAACAAAGCCATTTTCAAAGAAACGGTTTCACCGCATTCGATGAGATGCTTTGCCGTCGGGTTATTTTTCTTCTTCAGCAGTTTTTTGCGGCAGGAACAGGCCGAAAAGCAGACAAATCAATGCGGTGACCAACGCCAGCCAGAAAACGTCGATGACGCAGTTGCCGATGGCCTGGTGCAATGCCTTTCGGACCTCCGGCAGCAGTTGCTGCTGGACATCCGGGCGGAAGAAGTTCTCAAAGTTCTGACGGATCTGGTCCATTACCGCAGGACTTATTTTACCCGTCAACGCCGATTGGTTGAGCGTGCCTGCGACCTGGGCGAATCGGGCGGTGACCAGGCTGCCGCAGATGCCGATGCCCACGGTCCCCCCGAGGGTGCGGGTAAACTGGTGGGATGACGTGGCTACGCCCAGATCTTTCTTTTCGACGCTGTTCTGGACGACCAGCAGGGTGGCAATGGACGTGAACCCCATGCCCACACCGGCCAGGCCCATGGCCGCGGCGCAGGTCCACAGGCTGGTGGCCGCGGAGAAACGCACGGCCATCATACAGCCGGCGACCAGGATGAGTCCCCCGGCCAGAGCAAAGGGTTTTTCGCCCCAGCGGTTGGATTGCCTCCCGCAATACAGGGCCCCGGCCGACCATCCGAAGCTGAGAAACATCATGACAATGCCCAGCTGGAGGGGCGACTGGCCCAGGGCGCCCTGGATGAACAGCGGGCTGAAGGCGGAAAGTGAAAAAATCGACACGCTGCTGAAAAAGACCAGACCGTTGCCGGTGGAAAACCCCCTCAAACGGAAGAAATCGAAGCAGAGGATCGGCTCGCTGCTGCGTTTTTCAGCCGCGTAAAAACCCATGGCAGACAGGCAAAACAGGGCAAGCAGCCCCATGATCGGCAGCGATGTCCACCCGTATTCCCGTCCACCCAGCAAAAAGGCGGTAAGAAAAGAGAGGATCGCCGCGACCAGGGTGATGATGCCGGCATAGTCGATTTCGATGACCTCGTGCTTGTCCCGGGTTTCCGACAGGAAGAACCAGATGCCCACCAGCGAAAGCAGGCCGATGGGCACGTTGATGTAAAAAATCCATCGCCAGGAGACCCAGCTGACGATAAAGCCGCCCAGGGATGGCCCCAGCACGCTGGCCAGCCCCCAGACGAAACTGGCGTAGGACATCATCCGGCCGCGGTTTTCCGGCTCGGAAATGTCCGCCAGAACGATGTACACCAGGGCGAAGTTGCCGCCGGCCCCGATGCCCTGAATGGCCCGAAACACCGTCAGCGCCATCATGCTCCGGGCCATGCCTGCCAGCACGGACCCAAGCAGAAAAATAAGGATGGAAATCAGGTAAAGGGTACGATTGGGAAACAGGTCGGCCAGTTTGCCGAACACCGGCAGGGCGACGGCCCGGCTGAGCAGGTAGGTCGAAAAAACCCAGCTGTAGAGGTGCAGGCCTCCCAGGTCGGCCACGATGGTGGGCATGACCGCGCTCATGATCAGCGTGTCCAAGGCCGCCAGGAACAGGGCCAGCAGGGTGGCCAGAATCAGCAGCAGGCGGCGATTGGGAGAAAGATGGTCAGGGGGCATCGGGTCTTTTTTGCCAATTAGCAAGGATTGGTTCGGAATCGATTGACGATACCCCGACAGGGAGGCCAATTCAAGGGTCTTTCATTCGCGGCCCGTGCGTGCGGTGGACAAAAACGGATCATATCTGTTAGGATTGGACCGGTTGCATGCGCTTTTTTAAGGAATAGGCCCATTCATCGATCAGGGCCACCGATACCCGGGTTGGAACCATGACCGTGCCGCTCGCCGAGCCCGTTTTTGCCAGGGTCTGCTCCTGGCTCGCCCACAGCGCCGGTTACCTGTCCGCGGGGATACTGCTGCACGCCATCACCGTCACCGAACTGTTTACGATCACCGCCATCGCCACCTGTATCGGCGACCATCCGCTGGCGTACCCGGCCCTCGTATCGCTGGGCCTGTTTCCCCTGTTCACCCAGTTGGATGCCCGGTCCCGATTCCAGGAATACAAGCGGGTCAGGGATCAGCTGGCCCGCCATGGACCGGACAGAAGGATTTTCAGGTCAGTCGCCGGCTCGCGTTGCCAGCGTGATGCCGCCCTGGCCGCCGCCCGGAAGGTGGGTTATGCGTCGCACTGCAGGGACTGCTTCAGCGCTGCCGGTTACCGCTGGTATCACCTGCTGCCAGACTTCTCGAGGAGGCCGCCCCGTTTTCTCTTCTCTGCCGTATTCTGGCGCACGACCTTCTTCATGCCGGCCTACCAGTCCGGAGATCGGCCGTTTCCCGAATGCAAATGCCTCAGGGTTCTTGACCCGGTGCGATGATGCTGTAAATTAGGTTTGCCATGGCAACCAGCGACCGATGCGTTTCACCCCCACAGGAAGGACAGGCCCGTTGAAGGTCACCGTCTGCGAACTGCCCAATGACCCGGTCGCGCTCACCAGGCAATGGAAGCGGCTCACCGACCACACGCGCACGGTCGGGAGCGATCTGGTGCTGCTGCCTGAAATGCCTTTTCACCCCTGGCTGGCCGCCGCGGAACTGGCGGATCCCGAACAGTGGCATCAGGCGGTGGCGGCCCACCAGCGCTGGATTCAGCGCCTGCCCGAACTGGGCGCCGGCCTGGTCATGGGCACCCGGCCGATGGTCATAAGCGGATCGCCGTGCAATCAGGGGTTTGCCTGGACGCCGGACGGGGCGGCCGTTCCCACCCACACCAAATATTACCTGCCCGACGAAGCCGGTTACTGGGAGGCCTCGTGGTACCAGCGGGGAGAAGGCGCCTTTGAAACGATAGACTGCGGTGGGGCGGTCTACGGATTTCTCATCTGCACCGAAATATGGTTCTCCCGGCATGCCCGCGACTATGGCCGGCACGGTGCCCACATCATCGTCTGCCCGCGGGTGACACCGGCCTCGTCCACCGACAAGTGGATCGCAGGCGGCCGGACCGCCGCCGTGGTTTCGGGGGCATACTGCCTGTCGTCCAACCTTGTCGGCCCCAACATTCCCGGGTCGGATTTTGGCGGCACAGGCTGGGTCATCGAACCCGAAGCCGGAGACGTGCTGGGCACCACATCTGCCAGCGAGCCGTTTCTGACCATGGATATCGATATCGGCCGGGCGGAAGCGGCCAAAGCCACATACCCGCGCTATGTTGCCGATTGACTGGATACGTGACCATGAGCGTTGGCCGTAAAAAATGGTTATGGTGCATCGTCGCCCTGTTCATGACAACCCCACGGGCAATGGCATACGAAGAGGTCGAGGACCTGGTGGATATCTTTGCCACGGACAGCGCCTTCATCGCCGTGGTGGATGGAAAACGCAATTTTTCCGAAGCGAAACGTTCAGATGAGACGATTCTCTGGCAGGGGGCCAAAGGGGAAATCGGAGCCTTTCTGACCAATGGGCGCCTGCTGGCCGTCTCGGTCAGATCGGGGAAGTGGAACGTTCGCCCGTTAAAGATCATTGAAAAAAAAGAGCCGCCCGACATGCTGATCGCGGCCCACCTGCTGGTGATGCTGACCGGTGAACGCATCGTCACCTTCGGCACCCATACCGGCGGCTTCTTCCAGACCCGCCTTCCGCTTGGCGAACCGATCGTCGCCAAGGAAGCGGAAGGCCGGGTCGCCGCCGTGGTCACCCCGGCGCGGGCATACGGGTTCTCCTCCTATCGCAGGGGCGTTGCCGAAATTCGATTCCAACTCAAAGAGACGGTTGATTCACTGAAAACCACCTACAACAAGATTACCCTGCGGACGTCTCGACGACTGATTACCCTGAAGGCCGAAGACGCCGTATGGCGACAGGTTGACCTGAAGTGATCGATGGTAAACGGCGCCGCGAACGAAAACCACTTCGATGCGGGATGGAAGGACCGTTATGGATATCGACTACCAATCACTGATCGAAAACATTTTTGACGGGCTTTACCTGGTGGACAAGGACCGGTCGATCATCTACTGGAATCGCGTGGCCGAACGGATCACGGGATACCGTTCCGAAGAGGTCATCGGTCGTCGGTGCCGGGACAACATTCTCGTTCATGTGGACCAGGATGGTAACAACCTGTGCCATGGCAGATGCCCCCTGCAGGCGACCATCCAGGACGGCAACTTCCGGGATGCGGAAGTGTACCTTCAGCACAAAGACGGCCATCGCGTGCCCGTCTGGATCCGGGCGGCCCCCTTGCATGACACCGCCGGCAACATTATTGGCGGCGCCGAGATGTTCACCGACCTGAGCGCCAACAATGCCATCACCACCAAAGTCAACGAACTGGAAAAACTGTCTTTTCTGGACAACCTGACCCAGCTGGCCAACCGCCGGTACCTCGAGATGGAGCTAAACAACCGGATTTCTGAGAAAAATCGCTACGGGGCGACCTTTGGCATCGTCTTCATGGATATCGATTTTTTCAAACGGGTCAACGATACCTATGGCCATGACGTGGGCGATCGTGTACTCAGGGCCGTGGCCCGCACGTTCACGAACACCGCCCGTCCGTCGGATCTGATGGGGCGCTGGGGCGGAGAAGAGTTTGTCGGCATCCTCAAACGCGTCGATGGCGATGGCCTGCGATCAGCCGCCGAGCGGGTACGCTCCCTGGTGGAGAAATCGCATATCCGGGACAACGGCCTGACGCTGAAGGTGACGGTGTCCATCGGCGCCACACTGGCCGGCCAAACCGACACCGCCGACAGTATCATCAAACGCGCCGATACCCTGCTCTACAGGAGCAAGGAAAACGGCCGCAACCGCTGCACCGTCGGTTGACGGGCGGCAGCCATTTTCATTTTCAAAAAATTCAACCGCGATGCTAAAACCCTGCGCGTAGGGGACAACCGTCATGACACCACCCGACCCATTGACCATGCCCGAGTATGACCGGGCCGCCCTGATCACCATCGACGTTCAGAACGATACCCTGGACGGCGGCCCCTTCGAAGTTCCCGGCACCTCGGCCATACTGCCGCGGATCCATCAGCTGTGCCGGGCTTTCCGCACGGCCGGTCGGCCCATCTTCCATGTCATCCGCATCTACACACCGGATGCCCGCGACGCCGACCGGTGCCGCCGACGGTCTCTGCTTGCCGGAAAGCCAATTCTACTGAAAGGAACGCCGGGGCGTCGGCCGGCCGATGCGCTGCTTCCAGTCCAAGGTATCCGCATCGATGACGATCTGTTGATGTCCGGTTCGATTCAACGGATCGGCCCCGCAGAAGCCATCGTTTTCAAACCCCGCTGGGGCGCCTTTTATCGCACGCCTCTTGAAGCTGCTCTCGAAGAGAAAGCCGTCTCCACGCTGGTAGTCTGCGGCTGCAACTATCCCAACTGCCCGCGAACATCCATCTACCAGGCCAGCGAACGGGATTTTCGAATCACGGCGGTGGTGGATGCCATCTCCGGGATGGCTCAGACAGACATCGACGGGCTTGAGCGGATCGGCGTCAATTGCGCCACCGTAGAATCAATCTGCCGGCAGCCCGCCATTCAGGCTGTTGATTCGGGGCCGGACAAAGGCGGGGCTATGTCGTGATGGGGTATTTCCCGTGCCAGAGGATCTCACGATAGTTCTCCGGATCGGTAGCCCCTTCGGTGTTGAAAAACAGGATCCTGGCATGCGGCCCGATATCCAGCCCGGTCTTCAGCGCGATGAAATCAGGCCGGTTGGCGAGCATGTCCAGCAAGCCGATACCGACGGCTCCGGACTCGCCCGCCTCGATGCGTTCATCCCCCGCCAGCGGATTGGCCAGGATGCGCATGCCGTTGGCGGCCACGTAATCGTCACAGCTGATATAGGCGCTGGAGAACTCCCGCAGAATCTCCCAGGCCATGGGGTTGGGTTCCCCGCAGGCAAGCCCGGCCATGATCGTGTCCAGATCGCCGGCGACCGCATGGGGCCGGCCATCCCCGGCAGCGGCTGAAGCGAGCAGGCAGGCTGCACGGGTTGGCTCAACAACCGCGAACCGGGGTGGTTCGTCGTTGAAGACACCGGCCAGGTGAGCGACCATGGCCCCGGCAAAAGAGCCCACCCCGGCCTGAAGAAAAACATGGGTGGGAGGCAACCGCTTTCCGGCCATTTGATCGATGGCCTCCATGCTTATGGTGGTGTAGCCCTGCATGATCCAGCGGGGAATGTCGGCATCCCCTTCTGCAGCGGTATCCTGAATGGCCTGCCACCCGTTTTCATGGGACATGCGACCGGCCAGACGCACGGTGTCGTCGTAATTCAGATCGGTCACATGGACCGTGGCGCCATGGGCGCGAATCCTGTCCACACGGGATTGAACCGATCCTTTGGGCATATAGACGACGGCTTTCAGCCCCATCTGCTCGGCAGCCCAGGCCACACCGCGGCCATGGTTTCCGTCGGTAGCCGTCACCAGCGTCATCTGCCCGATGCGCCGGCGGAAATCGTCACCCGCCAGTTCGTTGAAATCGAGCGCTGCCGGTTCGATTCCCAGCCGGCGGCACATCAACCGTGCGACCGCATAGCTGCCCCCTAACACCTTGAAGGCCTCAAGCCCGAAACGCGTCGATTCGTCCTTGACCAGGATCTCGCCGACACCCCATCGCCGGGCCAGTCCAGGCAGGTGAACGAGGCGGGTCGGCTGATACCCGGGAATCGTGCGGTGAAATCCAAGCACCCGCCGGGCGGCGGCGGCGCTGAAATCCTCTGATCGCCATTGACCCGTCGGCACCGCCAACACATACCGGATGCCATGTTTGGAAATGGTTTGCAGCATGGATGCATCCTGAAAAAAGCTCATTTTCAATGGCTGAACGCTTCTCGTGGTCGCCCGATTCTCTCCGTTGGGCCAACCGCCAGGGAACAGATGCCGGTTGCGACCGGATGATGACTGCTTAGCTTTGAATCGAGGTGATCAATGCCGATTCACGATTCAACCTTCCCATGAAACAGGAACATTGTCATGACCTACTATCCCATCGTCCAGAATAATGACCGGCCGGATGCAGCGCCAGGCAACCGCCCGCTGCCCGCCTTCTATATGGGAGACTTCTGTGTGGTCGGTTTCCGGGTGAACGACTGTGACCAGGCGGTCCGCATCCTTGATCGACATGCATTTCCCCTCAAGCGCGCAGGAGGGAGCCTCGAGGTAGACATTGAAGGCGCCGCCGCAATGCACGATGTCGTGTCATTGCTCAATGCCAACGGTCTTGAATGCGAGATGGCCGACCTTGCCGGGGGGATGTACCAGGGATGATAGGGCTGTCGACCGTCCGCCGTGAGCGGATAATCGTGGCCGGTTAGCTCAAGATGTCACTCCTGCAATGGGTGCAGGTGAATATGACCGGCACAAGCTGAAGCGAAGGAATAATTCTTGGGCTTCAACGCGGCCGCTTTGTCCTGAACACCTCAGCGCCGCCGTCACCCCTGTTCCGGAATCCCGTCATCCGCCGGCGCTGTCTATTTTATCCTTCAGCTTGGCATCGAATTTTGCCTTGTCGATGACAAACCGCTCGTGCCTGCCCCGGGCGATCCGATCGGCGCCATCGTGGGCCTCGATTTCAAAAACCAGTCGTCGCCGATCCACTTCCACCAGCTTCACGTTGACCGTTACGTCGAATCCTGGAGGGGTGGCGGCCGTGTGGCTGACATCAACGTGGGTTCCCACCGTCTGCTCGTTGGGCCAGTCCAGGTGCGGGTTGGTCAGTTGAATGCACGCCCATTCAAACAACCCCACCATGAAACCGGTGGCAAACACGCTAGGCATAGCCTGGAACTCGGTCGCTTCCGGATAAAGTGCAGGGACCGTTTTGGCGTCGGTAACCGGAAAGCGAAATTCGTGTTCGATACCGGGCAGCAGTGATTCTTTCATAACCTCTCCTTTCCACGGAGGCCCTCAAGCACGATACGGATTATTTCCTCTGCCGAGTATCGTTTTCTGGTCTTCCGACGGATCTCCCTGACCTTGCTTTCAGCTCCGTTTGGATGGCTCATCGTTCACTCCTGTGGGTTTCAAGTTAACCCAGGAGTATCCATTAATAAAAGCCTTGACTGTGTCTCAAATGCTCTGACGCTAAACAATGCACAGCGCCTTGGGTCGCGGATGGGTCTCTCCCGGATTCTTCCAGTTGTATTCCCGTTAGCCGACTTTCCTTATTTTCTGATCGGCAATAAACGGATAGTCGGACAGGTCCTCGAGAATGAGGGCGCTTTCCGGGTGAATCAGGATGATGCCATGGCTGTCGATACAGTAAATGTAACCGGTTTTTCCGATCGTCTGGCTCAGCATCACCTCCCGGGTCCGGCTTTTGGCCGATTCCATGCTGATTACCCCGGCCAGGGCCTGCTGGTAAAAATGCGGGCGATCTCCCTGTTTTTTTCGGCAACGGCACGCAGGTGATTGTTAATGGATACACCGGCGGAGGTCCGAACCATGTTCAAGATGGTTTGGGTGGTGTTTGTCAGCTCTCTTTCAATATTGGCCTCGATGGCTTCCTTGACGAAAACGTATATGATGCCGATGTCAATCGAGAACGGAGGACAAACACCGCCGAATAGCTGATGAGCAACTTGTAGCGGATGCGCAGGTCCGCAAATCGACGAGACCGGTTTAGCATCCGCCGCTCCTGTGTTCCAGCGTGGGTTGGCAATAACAGCCGGACAGACTAAAAAATAGCGGGCCTTTGTGTCAACGGGCAAAAAAAGTGGCAGGCAAATGGCGGGATCGTATGGTGACAGACGGTGGCGGAATTTCTGGCCGCCGCGGCAATCGCACGCCGGAGATGCTCACCCTCTTGTTGGGTATCTTCAGGCTCAGGGCGAATCAGGCCGATTCAACCGATTTGATTTCGGGAATTTGCTGCTTGAGCACCCGCTCGATTCCGTTTTTCAGCGTCATCTGGGACATGGGGCAGCCGGCACAGGCCCCCTGAAGCCGGACCTTGACGATACCGTTTTCCACGCTGACCAGTTCCACATCACCGCCGTCCGCCTGCAGCATGGGCCGGATCTTATCGATAGCCGCTTCTACTTTCTCTTTCATTGCATGTCCCCTTTCCCGAAATTGACCGACTCGATTGTCCAATAGAATCGAACGGTTCACCGTTGATGAGTGCATTAACCAATTGGTCTGGGACGCTTGCGCAACCCGTTCGCCATCGAGGCGGGCCAGTCCCGAAAAGGCCGCTGTCCCAAATAGTTCCGGCCGTCCGCGTGCGGGTTGGGAAACCGTCATTCGTTCCGCTTACTATAGAACGCCTTTTTGAAACGGTCAAACGTTCCGGCAAGGATCGCCGCGCGCATGCCATTGACCAGATTCAGGTAATAGTGAAGGTTGTGGATGGTATTCAGCCGATAGGCCAGGATTTCACGGGCCGTGTAAAGATGACGAAGGTAGGCCAGGCTGTAATGACGGCAGGTATAGCAGTCACAGGCCGCATCCACCGGCCCCTCGTCTTCGCGAAAGCGTGCGTTGCAGATGTTGACCGTACCCCGCTCGGTGAACAGCTGCCCGTTTCGAGCATTGCGCGTGGGCATGACGCAGTCGAACATGTCGGCCCCCAGGTCAACCAGTTCCACCAGGTCCTCGGGGGTGCCCACCCCCATGACATACCGGGGCCGATCATCGGGAAGCAATGGCAGGGTGCGGGCCGCCATGTCCATCATCAACGCCTTGGGCTCGCCTACGCTCAGGCCGCCGATGGCGTAGCCGGGAAACCCGATCGCCGCGATCGCTTCGGCAGACCGTGCCCGCAGGTCCGCGAACATCCCGCCCTGGACGATGCCGAACAGGCTGTTTTGCCGGTCGGTTCGCTCCTGCCAGAAGGCCTTGCACCGCTGGGCCCAGCGGGTGGTCAACGCCAGGGCCGCCTCGGCCTGCTCATGGGTGGCCGGATGCGCGAGGCACTGATCCAGACACATGATGATGTCGGAATTGAGGCAGATCTGGACCTCGATGGATTTCTCCGGCGAAAGCATATGCCGGCTGCCGTCGATGTGGGACTGAAAGGCGTAGCCCTCCTCGGTGAGCTTTCGCAGCCTGGCAAGGGAAAAC
The DNA here is from genome assembly GCF_055467485.1 of Desulfosarcina sp. Lineage (NCBI taxonomy): Bacteria > Pseudomonadati > Thermodesulfobacteriota > Desulfobacteria > Desulfobacterales > Desulfosarcinaceae > Desulfosarcina > Desulfosarcina sp. The sequence continues at coordinate 62,133 of NZ_JBUOIV010000025.1, forward strand.
ACCTGGAAACCGCCGCTGTCGGTGAGAATGGGCCGGTCCCAGTTCATGAACCGGTGCAGCCCGGCAAACCGGCCGATGATGTCGCAGCCGGGCCGCAGGTAGAGATGATAGGTATTGCCCAGGATGATCTGGGCGCCGCCCGCCTTCAGCTCTTCCGGGCTCACGGCCTTGACCGTGGCCTGGGTTCCCACGGGCATGAAGACCGGGGTTTCGATTTTTCCATGCACGGTTCCGAAAACACCGGCCCGTGCGGTGCCGGATTGGGATAATAATTTGAAATCAATCATAATCTGAGTTTTTTGGGTTTGTTGAGCCTGTTGGATTGGTTGGGTTCAAACCGTTCACGGATCACTGTTCACTGCTCTCGGCGCACCTTCAGCCTTAAGCCTGACAAGCGATCCACCTATTCTATCAACATCGCATCCCCATAACTGAAAAAGCGATAATTTGCCTTCACGGCCTCGGCGTATGCCCGAAGCATGGTTTCCCTGCCGGCAAAGGCCGACACCAGCATGAGCAGGGTGGATCGGGGAAGGTGGAAATTGGTGATGACGGCGTCCACGCTCTTGAAGGTGTATCCGGGATAGATGAAGAGATCGCACCGGCCGCGCCCCGGTTGGATGGCCCCGTCCGGTCCGGTGGCAAACTCCAGCGTGCGCACGCTGGTGGTGCCCACGGCCACCACCCGGCGGCCTTTAGCTTTGGCCTGGCTGACGATGCGGGCCGTCTCTCGGGAAATGGCGTACCATTCGTCGTGCATGCGGTGGTCCCGGATATCGTCCACGCGCACCGGAACGAAGGTGCCGTAGCCCACGTGAAGGGTGACGGGGGTCACCGTGACCCCTTTTTCGCCGATCTGAGACAGGACCGCATCGGTAAAATGCAAACCGGCGGTAGGGGCGGCAATGGCGCCCTGCTCCCGGGCATAAACGGTCTGATAACGCATCCGGTCCGCTTCATCCGGCTGCGTTTCATCCCTTTTGATATATGGCGGCAAAGGCATCCGCCCGATCCGGTGGAGCAGGCCGTCAAAAGGTTCCGGTGCCGAGAAGGCGACCGTATAGATGCCTTCGGAAAAATCCCGGACCTCGCCGACCAGCCCCTGGTCGAAATAGATCCGCGTGCCGGCGCCGGCCTGTTTGGAAGCCTTGATCAGGCAGCGGTAGACCCGTTTGCAATCATTCGGTTCGTGGCCATCGGTTTCGCCATAATCGAGGATCAGCAGTTCGGCTTTGCCGCCGGTGGACTTTCGGCCATGCAGGCGTCCCGGGACCACCCGGGTGTTGTTCACCACCAGGACGTCCGAAGGGCGCAGCAGGTTAACGATTTCATGGAAATGCCGGTGCGAGACAGCGCCGCTAACGCGGTTCAGGTGAAGCAGTCTGGATCCGTCCCGATCGGCTGCCGGGGTCTGGGCGATCAGCGCCTCCGGCAGGTGGTAGTCGTAATCGTCGAGTGTGTACATCTGTTGCGGCCGGCCGAGCGGCCGTTTCCTTTCTAGATAGCGGTTAGAAGGTCGGTGGCCCCGCCACCGCATGTCCCACCGTCGTTGTCGTTAACCGCATCCCTTGACAATGGGCAGGTTTTTGTCGTGGCCGAGGCCACCCACGGATCGACAGATACCCGTTCCTGGCAGTTGCGGTTTGGCCCAGCACTATATTTGCCTTCCGGTTTTGGATCAAGCGTTAGGATGGGATTTAGTTGATCGGCCGGTTGCTGCCGGCCGGGCGAAGACCACAGCGAACACTATAAATAGCATTCATTTATTGATCAAAATTCAAAATATTTTTCTTGACAGAGGATTGGTGCCCATTTTAACCTGCCGAACCATAACATTGTTACTCTTCCGGTTCAATAAAATATCAGCAAGGCTTTTTTTAATATATATTTCAGATAAATATAATTTTCTTGCAAAAGAAACATCATTATTCAATACGAATACATAAATATTCAAAAAACTTAATAGAATAATTTTCGATGTAAATACAGTAGGTTTAAATTCAGCCAGGAAGGGCACTCTTCCTCACTAACGGACAAACCATAACAATGTTCACACCCCTTAAACCCGAAGTGTACCAGCGGCTTGAACAGGCCGTTCTGGACATTTTTTCCCATTCCGATTTTCACAAGGCCAATATCCGCGACGTGGCCAACCGGGCGGGGGTGAGTTTTTCAACCATATATAAACACTACGGGTCCAAAGAGCGGTTGGTCTTTGCCTTTGTGGACGTCTGGCTGGGCAAACTGACCGAACGAATTTACGACCACCTCCAGGGCATCGAAGACCTCAAGGAAAAAATGCGCAAAGTCCTCTGGCTTCAGCTGGATTACTACGAGCGCAATCCGGGACTGGCCCGAATCATTTTCATGACCCTGCCCATGAAAACCTGGATGGCCGATGAAACGTTCAAGCAGAAAAAGATGATCAACCTCTATCTCGAAGTCATGCGCAACGGCCAGAAGGAGGGGCACCTGAATCCGCATGTGCGTGCCGGCGTATTGCTGGATTTCATGTTGGGGACGGTGCAGCGGGCATTTACCATGTGGATCTCCAGGGGGCAGCAGGGCCGACTGACCGATCAGGCCAGCATGCTTTTCGAAATGGTCTGGCGGGCCATTTCCAATCCGGAGAACAATCGCAACTGACGCACCGGCCGTTGACGGCCGCGTCCACATGACGATGTTGATAAAGGGGCGTTATCGGGAAACCGGTACCCCCATTTGAAATCGATCAACCGTTTTTAGCAAAGGAGCACACCATGACAGAACATCCCGATTTGCAAAAATGGAAGGATTTGTCCGCCAAGCAGCTCAGGGGAAAAACCCTGGAAGACCTTGAATGGGATACCCCGGAAGGCATCCGGGTCAAGCCGCTGTACACAGCCCAGGACCTGGAAGGCATGCCCCATGTCAACACTCTGCCCGGCTTCGCCCCGTATGTCCGGGGCCCCATGGCCACCATGTATGCCGGGCGCCCCTGGACCATCCGCCAGTACGCCGGATTTTCGACGGCCAAGGACTCCAATGCGTTTTACCGACGCAACCTGGCCGCGGGCCAAAAGGGTCTCTCGGTGGCCTTTGACCTGGCCACTCACCGCGGCTATGACTCGGATCACCCCCGCGTGATGGGCGATGTGGGCAAGGCCGGCGTGGCCATCGACTCGGTGGAAGATATGAAAGTCCTCTTCGATCAGATCCCCCTGGATAAAATGAGCGTCTCCATGACCATGAACGGGGCCGTGCTGCCCATCATGGCAGGCTATATCGTTGCCGCCGAAGAACAGGGCGTCAAACAGGAACAGCTTTCCGGCACCATCCAGAACGACATCCTGAAGGAGTACCTGACCCGCAACACCTACATCTATCCGCCTGAGCCCTCCATGCGCATCGTCTCCGACATCATCGCCTACTGCTCAGCGAACATGCCCAAGTTCAACACGGTCAGCATCAGCGGCTACCACATGATGGAAGCCGGCGCCAACAGCGTGCTCCAGACGGCCTTCACCCTGGCGGACGGACTGGAATACGTCCGTGCCGCCATCGCCGCCGGACTGGACATCGACGCATTTGCCCCGCGGCTTAGCTTTTTCTTCGGCGTGGGCATGAACTTTTTCATGGAAATCGCCATGCTGCGGGCGGCCCGCTACTTGTGGCATGACATGCTCAAGCCCTTCAATCCGAAAAATCCCAAGTCATCCATGCTGCGAACGCATGTCCAGACATCCGGCTGGAGCCTCACCCAGCAGGATCCCTACAACAACATCATCCGCACCACCCTGGAAGCCCTGGCGGCAGTGCTGGGCGGCACCCAGAGCCTGCATACCAACTCATTCGACGAGGCCGTGGGATTGCCCACGGACTTTTCGGCCCGCATCGCCCGCAACACCCAGATCATCATCCAGGAGGAGTCCCAGGTGTGCCATACCGTCGACCCGCTGGGCGGTTCATACTATATCGAAGCGCTCACCGACGGCATCATCAAGGAAGCCCGCAAAATCATCGACGAGGTGGAGGCGCTGGGCGGCATGGCCAAGGCCATCGAAACCGGCATGCCCAAATTGCGGGTCGAAGAGTCGGCGGCCCGCAAGCAGGCCCGCATCGACCAGGGACTGGATGTCATTGTCGGCGTCAACAAGTACAAGCTCGACGAAGATACCCCCATGGACGTACTGGAGGTTTCCGAACAGGTACGTGAGGACCAGATCCGCATGATCAAGAAACTCAAGGCCGGGCGTGACGCCGCCGTCGTCGGAAACGCCCTGGGCGGCGTCACCCATGCCGCCGAAAGCGGTGGCAACCTGCTGGCGGCCTGCATCGAGGCCATGCGCGCCCGGGCCACCGTGGGTGAGGTGTCGGACGCCATGGAAAAGGTATTCGGACGGTTCGTGGCCACCACCCAGTGCATCTCCGGGGTTTATGCATCGGAGTATTCGGACAGTGCGGTCATCGAGGCCATTCGCAAACGCACGGCCGACTTCATGGACAAGGAGGGCCGCCGCCCACGCATCCTGCTCACCAAAATGGGCCAGGACGGGCACGACCGCGGGGTCAAGGTGGTGGCGACCGCCTTTGCCGATCTGGGCTTCGACGTGGACATCAGCCCCATGTTCCAGACGCCGGAGGAAGCGGCCAAAATGGCCGTGGAGAACGATGTCCACCTGGTGGGCGCCTCCAGCCTGGCCGCCGGCCACAAGGCGCTGGTGCCCCAACTCATCGAGGCCTTGAAAAAAGCCGGCGGCGAAGACATTCTGGTCATCGTCGGCGGCGTGATCCCGCCGGGGGACTACGACTTTCTGTATCGAGCCGGCGCCGTTGGCGTATTCGGCCCCGGCACGGCCATTACCGATTCGGCCAACAAGGTGCTCAACGCCCTGGACAGCCGCAAATCATAATCAAACGCTATGGAACTGGTTTTTAGCAATGGGTGAAAGGGATCCTGAATTTTACGTTGACGGCGTCCGCGCCGGCAACCGCCGCATCCTGGCCAAGACCATCACCCTGATCGAAAGCGCACACCCCGCGCACCGGCAATTGGGACGCACCGTGGTGGACCGCCTTCTTCCCGAAACGGGAAAGGCCGTTCGCCTTGGCATCACCGGCGTTCCCGGTGTCGGCAAGAGCACCTTCATCGAGAGCTTCGGCATGATGCTGGTGGAAAAGGGGCTTCAGGTGGCGGTGCTGGCCGTGGACCCATCCAGCACTCGCAGCGGCGGCAGCATCATGGCGGACAAGACCCGCATGGAAAGGCTCTCCGTCGCACCGGGTGCGTTCATCCGCCCGTCGCCTTCTGGCGGCACCCTGGGCGGCGTGGCCCGCATGACCCGGGAGACGCTGCTGGTTTGCGAGGCCGCCGGGTTCGATGTGGTGCTCGTGGAAACCGTCGGCGTGGGACAGTCGGAAACCACCGTGGCCTCCATGGTCGACTTTTTCCTGGTGCTCATGCTGGCCGGTGCCGGAGACGAGCTTCAGGGCATCAAAAAAGGAGTCCTGGAACTGGCCGACGCGGTGGCCATCAACAAGGCCGACGGCGATAACATCGAAAAGGCCGAGAAGGCCCGACGATCCTACGAGATGGCCCTGCACCTGCTCAACCCGGCATCGCCCACCTGGTCGCCGCCGGTGCTGGCCTGCAGTGCCTTGACATTGGCCGGGGTGGACACATTATGGGAAACCATTCTGGATTATCGCAAGCGGCTGTCTGCCACCGGTGAACTTGAGGAAAAACGCCGCCGCCAGGCGTTGGCCTGGATGTGGTCCCGCATCGAGGACGGGCTCAAGGAACGGTTCTTCGGCAACCATGCGGTCAAAGACCGGTTGCGGGATATTGAAGCGTCGGTGGAACGGGGTGACCTCTCCCCCACCGCGGGCGCTGAAACGCTTCTTTTTTTACTTGACAAGGATGGCTGAGTCTATAAAAATTAAAGTTTATTTTTCCAACGTGCTTTCCATTAGAAATATTGTTCAACCATTTATTATTTATAGTTATATTTAATTTGCGGACGGCTGCCCGATGACTTTCATGATTGCCCGGCAGCTAGTCAAATAGTTCTGCACTTCAGGTGAAAGGAATGCGACATGGGTATTGTGAAGGAAAAAATCAAGGATCTCAAGGCGCGCGAAGCCCGCATCCTTGAGATGGGCGGAGACAAGCTGGTCGCCAAGCACAAGGAGAACGGCAGGCTGACCGCCCGTGAACGGCTGGCAAAGCTGTTCGATAAGGGAACCTTTCGGGAGGTCGACATGTTCGTACGGCACCGCTGTGTCAACTTCGGCATGGAGGATGTCGAGATTCCCTCGGACGGTGTGGTCACCGGGCATGGAATGGTGGACGGCCGGCCGGTGTTCGCCTTTGCCCAGGATTTCACCTCCCGGGCGGGCAGCCTCGGTGAGATGCAGGCCAAGAAAATCTGCAAGGTCATGGATATGGCCCTCAAGGCCGGCGTACCCTTCGTTGGCCTCAACGATTCGGGCGGCGCCCGCATCCAGGAGGGCGTGGATTCGCTTTCCGGCTTCGGCCAGATTTTCTACCGCAACTCGGTGGCCTCCGGCGTGATCCCCCAGATCTCGGCCATCATGGGGCCAACGGCCGGCGGGGCGGTCTATTCGCCTGCCATGACCGATTACATTTTCATGGTCAAGAACACCAGCTACATGTTCATCACCGGCCCTGAAGTGATCAAATCGGTCACCGGCGAGGAGATCAACTTCGAAGACCTGGGCGGCGCCATGGCCCACAACGAAAAAAGCGGTGTGGCCCAGTTTGCCTGCGAGAGCGACGAGGACGCCCTCGACCAGATCAAGCAGCTGCTGGCCTACCTGCCGGCCAACAACATGGAGGAGCCGCCCATGGTGGATACGGGCGACGACCCCACGCGCACGGACGACGCGCTCAACGCCATCATCCCTGACAGCCCCAACAAATCCTACGATATGCGCGATGTGATCCGCAGCATCGTTGACAACGGCGAGATCTTCGAGCCCCACCAGCACTTTGCCACCAATATCCTGACGGCCTTCGCCCGCCTCAACGGGCGCTCCATCGGCATCATCGCCAACCAGCCCATGGTCATGGCCGGCTGCCTGGACATCAATGCATCGGACAAGGCCACACGCTTCATCCGATTTTGCGATGCCTTCAACATCCCCTTGCTGACCATCGCCGACGTACCCGGCTACCTGCCCGGCAGCCAGCAGGAATGGGGCGGCATCATCCGCCACGGCGCCAAGCTGCTGTGGTGCTACAGCGAGGCCACGGTGCCCAAGCTGCTACTGGTGACCCGTAAAGACTATGGCGGCTCCTACCTGGCCATGTGCTCCAAGGACCTGGGCGCCGACTTTGCCTTTGCCTGGCCCACCGCCGAGATCGCCGTCATGGGCGCTGGCGGCGCCGCCAATGTCATCCATCGCAAGGAGATCAAGGGCGCCAAGGATCCCAAGGCCAAGCGGGCCGAGAAGATCGCCGAATACGAGGAGCTGTTCTCCAACCCCTACTGCGCCGCCCAGCGGGGCTATATCGATGCGGTCATCGAACCGGCCCAGACCCGGCCGCGGCTGATCGACGCCCTGGAGATCATGTGCAGCAAACGGGAACTGCGGCCGCCGAAAAAACACGGCAATATCCCCGTGTAGCGGCCCTGTAGCAAAGCCAACCGAACCCAAAAAAGGTGCGATTAATGGACGCAAATGAAAAAAGACTGGCCGCCGCCCTTGCTGCGGTAACCGCCTATATCCAGACCGAAGAGGAAGCGCTGGTCCTGCCGCCGCCCAAACGACCGGAACCCCGCCGCTTTGAACAAGGCAACTTGTGGGGCCTGTCCGGCAGGCAGGGCATGATGCAGATGCGCAACCTCATGCAGATGAAAACCTTCAACCGACTCCGCTAGGATGGGGGACAAAGCAACATCCAACGAGCCATTAAACATCCAATTTTTTAAGAGGAGACCCATACGATGAGTGACCACGATCAAGTCAAAATGACCAAAATGAACTACGATGTGAAGCGGCCCAAAGCGGACAACCCGGTGAAGGTCATGGATCTGAGCCTGCGCGACGGGCACCAGAGCCTGTTCGCCACCCGCGGGCGCACCGAGGACATGATTCCGGTGGCGGAGATGATGGATGCGGTCGGATTCTGGGGAATGGAGACCTGGGGCGGTGCGACCTTCGACACCACTCACCGTTTCCTGGGTGACGACCCCTGGGACCGCATCCGCACCATTAAGGGCATTCTGAAGAAAACCCCCACCATGATGCTCCTCAGGGGCCAGAACCTGGTGGGCTACCGCAACTATGCGGATGACGTCACCTACCGGTTCGTGCGCTACACTGCAGAGGCCGGCGTGGACATCTTCCGGGTCTTTGACGCCTTGAACGATATGCGCAACTGGGAAGTCTCGGTAAAGGCCCTTATGGACGCCAAGAAGGAAGGCCTCATGGCCCACTTTCAAGCCGCGGTGTGCTACAGCCTCACCCAGCGGCGCATGGGCGGCCCCATTTTCAACCTGGAGTACTATGTCAACTTCGCCAAAAAATGCGAAGACATGGGGGCCGATTCCTTCGTCCTCAAGGACATGGCCGGCATGGTCTCCCCCAACGACGCTTACAATATCATCAAAGCCATCAAGGAAACTATCAAGATCCCGGTGGAGTTCCACACCCACTACACCAGCGGCCAGGGTTCCATGAGTTATCTCAAGGCCAT
>NZ_JBUOIV010000026.1:0-67669 GCF_055467485.1 Desulfosarcina sp.
TCAGCTGGCTCATGACCTTGTGTGCTTGGTCATTGACAGATTGATTGAGATGTCGATTATTCAGGAACCTAACGGGTCCTAGCTTAAACTTGAATTTACACCCAATTTACTCACCCCCAGAATCCAGTTCTTCTCCATCACCGGTTTCGCCGGCTACCAGACCTATGAGCTGGACGGCGCGCAGAATTTCGACGTCGATTCTTACGTCGCCGGCATTGGCGTGGGACTGAACTTCGGTCCGATTTTTGTCAACCTGGGCGGCCACATCGGCCAGAACCTGGGCAACTATGGTGCCTACCAGCCTTATCTGGACGACGATGCCACCCTCGGCGCCACCGACATAGTGGACAATGACGGGCTGGGCTACCTGGCAGTTGTCGGTTTCAAAGCTTCCGACATGTTCACCATCGAAGCCGGTTACGGTCATGAAGAATCCGAACTGGATGATGGTGCCAACAACACCCAGGAGGCCGACCAGTACTACCTGAACGCCACGATCAACATCACCAAGGGCTTCTTCATCGTTCCTGAAGTCGGCATGATTACCCTCAGCGAAGACGCATCCGCTGCGGAACCCGAAACCTTCTACTTTGGTGCCAAATGGCAGATCAACTTCTAATCGCCGCTTAGCGGTTTAGTTAGAAGCCAATTCCAAAAATAAAAAACCCGGGGCGATTGCCCCGGGTTTTTTTTGTACTCAGGCCTGCAGGCCCCTTGGGAAGGGGGTTGCCATCGTCGGTCCGCCCGCGCGCCAATGGCTGAACCCGGTTCCATTGGTCATTGGTTCGATACCCACCGGCGCAATCGGCAACCGCATGAAGGTTGCCTGCCGCGATATCCAAAACCCTCGAAGGCTTGATGAAATCCATCGGATCGTATGATTGCGGGTAAAAAACGCACGACTATTCCACCATTTTCGGTGACCTCAAACGCCACCTCATCGGAATCGGAATCGCTATCGGGATCGACAAGAAAACCGATGCCTCCCAAACCGATAACGGTCCTGAAACCCATTCGGCATCATCCGGGCAGGGTGATGTCTGTTTCTTCGATTTCGATACCGATAGCGTAAGCTTGCGCCGGTCATCTCCCGAACGACGGAGCGAAGCGACCGCATCATTAATGATAACATGTCATTTACACCATTTGGCGCACGCCGCCAAGCATCGGCGCCATCCACCAAGTTCGATCAGTTTTGCGGACTCCGGACATCCGCGTTGTCGCTTCCGGGATGACACCCGTTTGGCGCTCCCTCAGGCGGCCGGCGTGGCCTTTCTATAGCAGCGGCATGGTTGGGTGGACGATCTGGTAAAGAAAAGCCCTTCCCCTGAATCTGAACAGGGGAAGGGCTTTTCTGATGGTGATGCGCTGGGGTGGTCGTGCTGTGGATTATTGGGGGTCGAGATCAAAAGCGATCAGGCTGCTCACCGCATCCGTAAACGCGATGGCACCCTCTTTGGACACCACGGCGATGATCAACTCGTCCTGGCCGTCATTGTCGAAATCGCCGACGACGAAATCGCTGGACCGGCCGCCGAATGTCTGGGTTTTCCATTGGGGGACGAGACCGAGACCGTCCCAGGACATGGACTCGATCTGGGCATTGCTGAAGGATCGAAAGTTCTTGAGCATGCTTTTGGCCAGTTCGGCATGCCGGGCCACCAGGACCTCGGGCTTGCCGTCCCGGTTGATGTCGGCCGTCCGGATTCTCAAGGGAAAAAACTGCAGGTTTTCATGGCCCGGTTCGACCTTGGGAAGAGTGAAAGAGAGGGTGTTGCCGCCGGAGCGGTCGCCGTCTTCCCAGATCATCTCACTGCCATTGCTGTAAACACGGACGCGGTCCCAGTCCGAATAGGCGACGATGGTACTTTGGCCGGAACTGGTGATATCGGCATAGGTTACCCCCATCAGGTTGGCCTTTCCGCTTTTGAGGAGTTGGCGGCCGGGTTCGATTCGATCGCCCTGCCAGCTCATTTCATGGATGGAACCCTGGAAAATGGATGGGTCGCCCGTTCGCTGCCGCTGGCCCAGGAGAACGGTTCCCCTGTCGTTGGTTCGAACCACCCGGTAGTACCAGCTTTCGCCATGGGTTATGCGCTTGTAGCGGCTACCGGTGAATTCCAGAACAAAGGAATCGACGGTGTTCTGGTTGGGCCCCAGACTGGTTACATAAATTTCAGGGATCCCGTTGCCGTTGATGTCGCCGGCATCCGCACCGATATAGGTGCCTGTGCGGGTTTCTGCGATTTCGGTAGATTTGACCAGCCGCCCATTCGCCATGCGGTAGATGGAAACCAGTTTGTCTGATACGACGACGACTTCCTGTTGGCCGTCATTGTCCACATCGGCAACGTCCATCCCGGTGATGCGCGTCTTGAAATTGCGGCTCTTCCAGAAGTTGCGATTTCCGGCAACCGCACCGGCGGCAGGTGCGGTTGCCACGAAGGCCGGGTTGGGCGTCTGGTAGGGTTGGCCGGCCACGGGCACCTCGGTTTCGGGTTGAAGACCCGACTGCAGCAGCTTTTCCGGGTGCATGCGCGGGTCTTGGACTGGCGGTGCCGGTTGAACCCCTCCGGCCGCCGCGGCTCCGGCCGGCACTGCCGCCGGCCGCTGGGCCACCTCGCGGCCGAATACGGCTGCGTTGATGTTGCTGGCGAACTGGTTGATCTGGGGGATCACCTCGCCCATGCTGCGGGTCTGGGCGAAAAAGGGCACAGGGGGCTGCTGGCCGGTCACATCCACCATCTTGGCGTCGATGCTGACGCTTTCGCCGAACACCGTCAGGCTGCCGAAAAGAACGTAGTCGGCCTGGAGTTTGCCGCCCACCAGCAGCGCCCGGCTCTCCCCTTCGAAACCGTCAACGGATGTCAGGGCCGCCTTGGTTTCATTTTTATTGATCACCTCCACCTTGTCCCGCCAGGCCAACCGGGACCCCAACATGTCCATAATGCCCTCCTGAAGAAAGGTCATGTCTTTTTCTGAATTGATGGCGAAGGGAAGGATGGCCACCCGGGCAGGAGCGGCGAGGACCGGAGTGGCAGTGCCGAGCAGCAGCAGGGAGAATAGCAATAATAGGGTGTTGCGGATCAGGTTGCATGAATTGTTCTTCAATGGGGTCTCCTGTACATTGGGTTGTACTTAACCCGGATTAACCGGAAATCATAAATCACAAAAATCAAGAATTAGAAAAAAATTACAAATTACAATAATCAAATTCCAAATAAATTCCAAACAACAATATCGAAATTTCAAACGGGAAGGAAACCCAGAAACTGAGGATTACTTTGATTTTTCCAAAATTGACGAAAGGATCTTTTTTAATTCTATTGCCTCTTGCATCAAACCCTGGGCATTATCACCGTTGTTCAAAGTGTTTGTTTCCTGAATCAGTCTGAGCCAATAGGCGCTTTCTTTGGCTTCTTTACGGCTTATTTTAATTCTCATCAAAAAGTCTTTTTTGCTCAATGATTCATTGGCTTCTCTATAATTTGCACCCACCGAACCTGAAGCCCGGACCAGTTGTCTGCCATCATCGATATTCGCAATCGTTTTAGGCAGTGTTTTAACAAAAAACCGCACCTTTTTGGCGAATTGGAATGTTCTTTCTTCGAGATCATAAGGCTTTTCGTTGATGGCTTCGTACATTTTTTAATTCTATTTGATTTGTTTTTCAGCAGTGAATAAAACGATCATATACGAAATCACAAATCACAATATCCAATTTACAAATTAATTCCAAATCTCAATGCCGAAATTTCAAACGAGTACAAAGGTTGATCTTGTTTGATATTTGGAATTTGGTCATTGTGATTTATTTGGAATTTGTGTTTTGGTTGTTGTAATTTTGACAGTCTGCTTTTAACCCTTCCCTATCGATTCAACCCAACTTCTTTTCCAGTATCTCATTCACCACCTTCGGATTGGCCTTCCCTTTGGTCTGCTTCATCACCTGGCCGACGAAAAAGCTGATCAGTTTTTTCTGGCCGCTGCGGTAGCGTTCGACCTCATCGGGGTGGTCGGCAATGATGCCATCGACGATGGGGTCGATGGCCGATGCGTCGGACACCTGTACCAGCCCCTTCTTTTCGACTATGGTTTCAGGCGGTTGGCCGGTTTCGGCCATGGCCTCGAAGACCGTTTTGGCGATTTTCCCGCTGATCACCTCGGCATCCAGCAGCTTCAGCAGGCCAGTCAGGCTGGTTGGCGAAACCGGCGAGTCAATAATGTCCAGGCCCCTGGCGTTGAGCAGGCCCAGCAGGTCTCCCATGACCCAGTTGGCTATCGTTTTGGGCTGATCGAATTCAGATAGGCAGGCTTCGAAGTAGTCGGCCAGTTCGCGACTGCCGGTCAATACCCGGGCATCATCGGATGACAGGCCGTAGTCTTTCATATACCGGACCTGGCGATCGGCTGGCAGCTCGGGCATCTGCGCGCGCATGCATTCGATCCAGTCCGGGTCGATCACCAGGGGCAGCAGGTCCGGGTCAGGGAAATAGCGGTAGTCATGGGCATCTTCCTTGCCGCGCATGGACACCGTCCGCCCGTTGTCCGGCTGCCACAGGCGGGTCTCCTGGACCACTTGGCCGCCATCGAGAAGGATCTCCTTCTGGCGGGCCATTTCGTAGTAGATGGCCTTTTCCACGTGCTTGAAGGAGTTGAGGTTTTTCACCTCAGCCCGAGTACCGAAGGCGGACGATCCCTCCGGCATGATGGAAACGTTGGCGTCGCAGCGGAAGCTGCCCTCCTCCATGTTGCCGTCGCTGATATCCAGGTATCGAAGGATGGCGCGCAGCTGGCGCAGGTACTCGCCGGCGGCCTCGGGGCTGCGGATGTCCGGCTCACTGACGATTTCCATCAGCGGTACGCCGGTTCGGTTCAGGTCCACCCGGCTGAAGGGGCGATCAGGGTCGTGGATGAGTTTTCCGGCATCCTCTTCCATGTGAATGCGGGTAATTCCGATACGCAGGGAGCTTCCGCCAACCTCGATGTCCAGGTAGCCGTCGGTGGCGATGGGCAGTTCGTATTGGGAGATCTGATAGCCTTTGGGCAGGTCCGGGTAGAAATAGTTCTTGCGTGCGAAGCGGCTTTCCGCCTGGACGGTGCAGTGGGTTGCCAGGGCCATTTTGATGGTATAATCCACCACCTTTTTGTTGAGCACCGGAAGCACGCCGGGCATTCCCAGGCACACCGGACAGGTGTGGGTGTTGGGGGGCGCCCCGAAAGCGGTGGAGCAACTGCAGAATATTTTGGTCCGGGTTTTCAGCTGGGCATGGACTTCAAGGCCGATGACGGGGGTAAATTCCATCTGATTGTGTTCTTTTCGTTGTTTGCAGGCTATTCGTGAAAATCTTCCTCTACCTTGCAAAAGCTTGCACTATCACCAACGGCAATGATTGTAAAGACCGGCATGGCGGTGCTTTGGAATGCATCGACAATGCAACAATCGCTTTCGTCGCCCAATCACCGAGACATGTTTGACGAGTCATCATCTCTTAATTGTATCATCCGCACGCAGCCATGGCCGTTTTATGTGACCGTTTTTTAATCATCGTTGGATGAAGGATCGATGAAGGTGAGATGATCGGTGCCGACGGGATGGCAGATCCCCCGGGCGGCGGGTTCGACACATTGGTCCCCGAAAGGGCGTGTTGGATCGAGAATTTTAGACCCTGGCAAGGTCTCAAAAAAAGGAGGCGTCGGACTTCCTTTTCTGGTATATAAAAAGCACTCCTGAACTTCGAATCCTCCGGTGCCTGGCCGGTTTTCGAACCGCTGGCATCGGACAGGGCTGTTTATTGCAGGAACGACTAAACCCCTCACCACTGCAAGGAGGCTTGAAATGGCCGAGACCGTTATTGTCGACATGCTGGAGAATCACATCGGCGAAATCACCCTGAACCGTCCGGAAAGCCTGAATACGTTCACACTGGCCCTGGCATCGGAACTGACCGCGGCGCTGCTTCAGCTGGACGGTGAATCGGCGGTGAGGGTCGTCATCCTCAAAGGCGCCGGCAAGGCCTTTTGCGCGGGAATCGACGTGGGAGATTTTTTCGGCAAGAGCACCAACGAATACCGGGAGTGGATCACCTCCATGGAAACGCCACTGGAGACGATCAGCCGCATGAAAAAGCCGGTGTTGGCCCAGGTGCACGGCGTGGCTGCGGCCAATGGCGCCGGCCTGGTGGCTGCCTGCGACCTGGCCATTGCCGCCGACAACGCCCGCATGGGCCTGACCGCCATCAATGTGGGCCTCAATTGCGTGGGGCCCGTGATTCCGGTGACACGGTCCGTGGGCCGCAAGCGGGCCATGGAAATGCTGCTCTACGGGGAGCTGCTCAAGGCTCCGGCGGCGCTGGACATGGGACTGGTCAACAAGGTGGTGCCGGCGGACGACCTGGAGATGGAAACCCGGCGCTGGGCCGCCGTGCTGGCCGCCAAAAGTCCCGTAGCCGTTCAGAACGCCAAGTCAGCCTTCTATGCCGCCGCCGACCTGAGTTATGACAAGGCGTTTGCCTATATGAACGAGGCCTTTGCCCGTCTGTGTTCCACCGAAGACGCCAAAGAGGGTGTTTCGGCCTTCCTGGAAAAGCGCAAACCGCAATGGCAGGAGAAGTAGTATAATTAAAATCTTGACGCCCGGAAGCTGTGGAACTAATCTTATCTTACGGCCGACATGCTAATCGTTCCAATCGGGTGCCAACACGGTTTTGCCTTCACAACCCTCGCGCTGAATCCCTACGCGACCTCATTCATTGCAGCGCCAGTTAAATTTTTAAAACAAGCCAAACGCAATCGGACCATTGCCTCAAATGAGGCTCCCGTGCAGACCGACACCTGCACGATCGTTTATTGTCAGGCTGAAAAGCCGTATGTTCGACGATCTGCATCACCATCGTTTGATGAACAGGCACAAGAGGGAGGGTGTGAAAGATGAACGAAAAATCAACCGGTTGGGAATTCCGTATTACGGAGATGGATCTTTTTTCAGGCCTGGACTTGACCGTCATGGGACAGATCGCCGACACCGCCTGCACGGAAGCAACCTATCCCGAAGGCGCGCTGATTTTCAATGAAGGCGATTCGGCAGATGCCCTTTACATTCTAAACAAAGGTGCTGTCGTCCTCAAGATCGGCGGGGAAAAAACCGTCTATCGACTGACTGAGGAGAGCGACATCTTCGGCTGGTCCAGTCTGGTTGAAAACGCACGTTACACGGCCACTGCAATCGCCGCCGCAGATATCCACGCGGTCAGAATCGACACCCGGAAAATGAATCGGGTGTTTAACGACAACCCTGCTTTCGGGCTTGCCGTTTACCGGCGTCTTTCGGCGGTTTTTAACAAAAGGCTGTCCAGTATCTACCACCGGTTTCTGTCCGTTTAACGATACGTTTAAGGTCGTATCATCCATGTGGGACGGTGCGACGCCCATTCGCCGCTGCAGGTGCGATATCCCGCTTAAGGCTGCATCGACGTAGACAAGGAGCGGCAACCATGATCAGAATCCACATTCGGCGGAGAGTCTCCGAGGACAAGCAACAGGCGTTGATGGCGCTGATAAACCAGATGCGATCGTCGATCGTGGGCAGTCCCGGTTATGTGTCCGGTGAAACGCTCAAACGGGTCGATCAGCCGGGTGAGATTCTTGTTATATCGAAATGGCAGTCTCATTACTACTGGTCACAGTGGCATGCCAGTAAGGAGCGCACGGCCTTGCAGGCCGAAATTGACGAATTGCTTGGGGAGCAGACGAATTACGAGATTTACGAATATGAATAGCGATCAACCCAAGCAGGGTTGACGGGAATGCCCGCCGCATGGGTGCTCGCCCGCCAGGTCCGGTGCTCAGATATTTTTCACCTTGGCGATCAGTTTGTCGAACAGTTCAACTTCGACGACCGGTGAGGTGGTAAATGCGATCCCGGTCAAGGTGTTCAGGGCCACCGACGTGGCAAAGGCGTTTTCCGCATCCGGAAAATCTAGCGTAAAAACCAGGTCGTGCCTGCCCATGACCGCGTACATCGAAATGACCTTCCCGCCGTTGGCTTTGATCACCTCAACAGCCTTTTCCGTCCTTTCCGGGCTGATGTTCTGCATCGCCTGCGTGGTGTACTTTCCAAACATCATGAAGATCGGCATGTTTTCCCTCCTTTTTAGATGGTGAATGACAAAGATGGTCGATTCCATTAGAACCTTAAGATCGCAAGTCGGTTCGATGTGGGTTGGATCTGAACAGATCCGCATGCATGGTGACATGAGAAGGAGGTAGGATGAGGCGCTGAGAACGTGCTAAAGCACGGGTTGCCGATACCGACGCGGCAATCGGTGCAGGTGTGAAGATCTGCAGACCTTATCAGATGGTCGAATTATAGACGAAAATGATGGGTGCTGCAAGACCCCGATCCTTGGGACGGCAGAACATAGATGCTAAAAAGGCTGTGGGCTGGTATAAATCCGTGCCAAATTTCTTGCTATCAGCTATCGGCTGGACTATTACTCTGGCAACCAAAGATGCCAGCCACATCTTGCCCGGCTTTCTCCGGAATGACATCCATAGGCATGGTTGATTGACAAAATATCAACAAACGCTGAGTTGAGGTAAAAAGACGATTCAAAAGTGACTGCGGCATGAAAAAAATCGCTATCGGAATCATCGCCCTCAGCGCGATTGCGGCGGTCTATCATTTCATCACGCCTGCCTCCACGATTGTCAATCGCGTGCCGTCCGGCGAGACCATTGTTTGCTTCGGCGACAGCCTGACATACGGGACCGGTGCATCCAAAGGGATGGATTATCCGGCCCAACTGTCGCGCCTGATCGGCCTGCCCATTATCAATGCCGGTGTCCCCGGCGATACGACCGCAACGGCGTTGAATAGGCTGGACAGTCTCCTGGAAACACGTCCGCGGGTGGTATTGATTACCCTGGGGGGCAATGATCTTAAAAACGGTATACCCCGGCAGACCGCATTCGCCAACCTGCGGGCGATCATCCGCTCCATTCAGGCCGAGGGCGCCCTGGTCATCATCGGTGGCATCGATATCCCTTTCTACGGCAAGGGCTTTGGTGAATCCTATCGGGAACTGGCCGAAGCGACCGGAACGGTGCTGGTACCCAATGTGTTCGCCGGCATCATGGGCAGGCGCAGCCTGATGAGCGACCCCATCCACCCCAACAGCCGGGGGTACGGCATCATGGCGCAACATTTTTACCGTGCCCTTCAGCCGTATATATAGCCCTCATCGACCCCCATCTTCCATGCGGCATTGATTAATTCCGACAAAGGCCTTAACGTTGGTCGTTGCTTTGAAATTGAAATTCCACTAAAAAGCAAACAGCAAACAATGGTCAAAGAAACGAATCTCTTGCCGGAGTGTGGCAGGTGTTCGAACCGAACCGTGACGTGAAAAAATGGCGGCCTCCTTCGATATTCAGATGAAAGTGCCTTTCCACGACCTGGATCCCATGCAGGTCGTCTGGCACGGCAATTACTTCAAGTATTTTGACGTGGCCCGATTCGGTCTCTTCGAATCGGTGGGCGTCGATCTTTACGGCTATCTTGAATCCCGGCAGATGGTGTTTCCCATCACCCGGTCTTCCATCAAGCACATCCTGCCGCTGCGCTTTGACGACACCTTCGTCTGCCGGGCGACGGTCACTGAAGCCCGCTATAAGATCGCCATGGATTTTGAAATCCGCCGTGTCGACACCGGCGAGATATGCACCCGGGGGAGAGGCGAACAGGTGGCCGTGAGGCTGCCCGACATGAACCTGGAGTTTGAAATTCCGCCGGAGATCACCCGGGCGCTGGGGTGTTGAGCATGGAACGATCCTCTGCCCCGGCCTTCACCCAGGCCCTGGTGGCCGGCTGCGAGCGGGTGGCGGCCTGGGCCGACCTGCTGGACGAGATCAACGTCTTTCCCGTTGCCGACGGTGACACGGGCCGCAACCTGAAAATCAGCCTGGGTCCCCTCGGGCGTGCCGATGGGGTTTCGTCCGGTCTCACTAAGGCGCTGATCCGATCCGCCACGGGAAACTCCGGTAATATCGCCGCCGCGTTTTTTTCAAGGTTCCTGTCGGAATCGGAATCCAGTGGCATGCATCCTTCGCTGGTATCCGGCAGGAATGCCGCCTGGCACGCCGTGGTCGACCCCAAGCCCGGCACCATGCTGACGATGTTCGACGCCCTGGTTCAGGCCACAGAAAAATGGCCGACAGGCGGTGCCAAGGTCGATGTCGACAGGGTCGTCGACCATCTGGACAAGGCGGTCCGCTCGACAGTGGAACTGCTGCCACAGCTGAAACAGGCCGGTGTGGTGGATGCCGGCGCCCTGGGCATGTTCATTTTTTTCGAAGGCTTCTTCTGCCGGTTGGCGGGTGACACGGCGGATATGGTGCCGGTGACCGAGCGCTTTGCCGGCCTGCTGAAGGTAGCCGGTGACGTCGCCGGCGGGCAATTCCCGGGCTATTGTGTGAATACGATCATCCATGCGCCGGAATCCGTCCACCTGGCATCGGGTGCTGCCGGTCTGGGGGACAGCGTGGTGGCCGTTGCGGATGGGGATCGACTCCGGCTTCATCTTCATACCCGGAATCAGCAGGCAACCCGCTCGCGGCTCGAAGCCTTGGGTGACATCGTCGACTGGCAGGTTGAATCCATGGGGGGGCATGGCCCGTTGCCCTTTCCCGGGGTTGACGGCCAATCGGTTCACGTGATGACCGATGCGGCAGGCTCCATCACCCGGGCGGAGGCCCGCACGCTCGGTATCACCCTGCTGGACAGTCAATTGGTGGTGGGCGACCGCAGCGCACCGGAAACCCTGTTCGACGCACAGCAGATGTATCGGGCCATGTCTGCCGGCCGGCGGGTATCCACGGGACAGGCCTCCGTGTTCCAGAAGCATCAGAGCTACCAGAGCGCGGTTGGCCGCCACGACGATGTGCTCTACCTGACCGTTGGATCGGTCTACACGGGCAACTTTGACACCGCCAGCCGGTGGCGTGAGGCGCACGGTATGGCAGAGCGTTTCATGGTGATGGATACCGGCGCCGCCTCGGGCCGCTTGGGCCTCATCGCCACGATGGTCGCCCGGTTTGCCCGATCGGGCAAACCGCTGAAGGCGGTGGCCGAGTTTGCCAGGCAGGCCATCGAGGGCTGCGACGAACTGATCTTTCTGGAGCAGCTCAGATTTCTGGCCGCCGGTGGCCGGATTTCCCGGTCAAGGGGTTTTTTTGGTGATCTTCTGGGCATCAAGCCGGTGATCAGTCCCACTGCCGACGGTGCCGCCAAGGTGGGCACCGTCAGAAAGTCTGCCGACCAGCTGCCCTTCGCACTGGAATACTTGAAGCAGCGGTTTTCACCGGAGGATCGGTTGACGATCCTGCTGCAGTTCTCCGACAATGAGAAACGGGTCCGGGAAACCATCTTGCCCGACATCCAGCTGCAGTTTCCGCGGGCGTCGATTACGGCCAGCCGCCTTTCCCTGACTGCCGGCGCCCACATGGGGCCGGGGACGTGGGCGGTGGCGTTTTGCCCTGATTTAGTTGGTGCCCATGCATAATTGGCATCTTGCGGCCTTGGCCTGAACCCCAACCGGCCAATTCTGAATGGACACTGATATAGAAGAACACAATCAAAAGGATCACTTATGAAACAGACCCGAATAATCGTCGTGCTGATCCTGGCTGCCAGCCTGATACTCCTTTCCGGCTGCGCCTATGTGAATGTGAAATCGCCCCTGGATGTGGATCTGGATCAAACCACCCTGGGCGAAAAGAGCGGCGTTGCCGAGGCCCGCAGCATCCTCTGGCTGTTTGCCTGGGGCGATGCCAGCTATGCCGCCGCAGCGGCCGATGGCGGTATCACCACCATGCGGCATGCGGATCAGGAAATATTCAATGTCCTGTTTGGCCTGTATACCCGCTGGCGGGTGGTGGTTTATGGAGACTGACCGGTCGATGACGATCCGTTCGGCGACGGCTTGGTTGATGCTGGCGATGGCCGCCATGGCGGGCCTGGCCGGCTGTGGCACGGGACCGCTGGTGGGCCTCGTGTATACCAACGTGAAAATGCCCTTGACCCGTGACCTGAAATCGACCCCCCTGCCGGCGCATCCGCCGGTTTCGGATCGTATAGTCGAGATCAAGGAGCCGTTTTCGGGTCTGGGCATGTATGCCCGGGTGAGTTCCAATGCCATTGGCGACATCGCCCGGCAAAACGGCGTGGATCCCCTTTTTTTTGCCGATCAGGAAGTGTTCAGCGTACTGGGCATCTGGAAGACCCAGCGTGTGTTTCTATACGGGGAGACCGGCGGCGCGCCTGAACGGCAGGAAGACGGAGCAGCCACGGACCCATGACCACCCACCCGGAAACCACCGAAGAACAGCCCGGCGAACCCCGCTTTGCCGTGATTATCCCCACATACAACCATGGTCGCCGGGTCGTCGCGGTGGTGCGACAGGCGATGTCGCTGGGATTGCCGATTTTCGTGGTGGATGACGGTTCCACCGACGATACGGCGACGCGGTTGCGTTCCATTATAGGCATTCACCGGTTGGTTCATCCGCAAAATCGTGGCAAAGGTGCTGCCCTGCTCACCGGCATGCGCGCGGCAGCCGAGGTCGCCGACTATGCCGTCACCATCGACGCCGATGGCCAGCACGACCCCGTCGACGCGCTCAAGCTGATGGCCGCCATCCCCGCAAAGCGGCGGGCCATCGTGGTGGGACGGCGGAAAATGGCCGACGCGCCGTGGACCAGTCGCCAGGGACGCCGCTTTTCCAACTTCTGGGTGCGGGTGTCCGGGGGGCCGACGCTGAGCGACTCCCAGAGCGGATTCCGGATTTACCCGCTGCCGGAGACCTTGGAACTGGGGGTCGTCGCCAGACGATACCAGTTCGAAGTGGAAGTGCTGGCCAGGGCGGCCTGGCAGGGGATACCAGTGAAAGAGGCGACCATTTCCGCCGACTACGGATCCGCGTTGCCCCGGATCTCCCACTTTCACCCGTTCATCGATTTCATGCGTAACTTCGGTGCCTTCAGCCGGCTCATCACCCGCCGGGTCTTCACACCGTCCCTGTGGCGGCCGGGTGTGAGACGCATTCGGTCCCGCTGATCCCATGAGAGCCGTCTTCTACCGCATCCTTGTTTGGTTGACCCGTTGCTTTGGCCTGTGGTTCTTCAGCCTCATCGCAGGAGGCATCGCCGTCGGGTATTTTTTTCTTTTTCCCCGGCGGGTGGCGGTGGGCATGCGCTTTTACCGGGCCCTTTACCCCCATAAAAGCCGGACCTTTCACCGCTGGTGCACCTTCCGCCAGTTTCTGGACTTCACCCATGTGTTCCGGGATCGGTTGTTGCTCTCGGATCCGTTGAAAATCACCACCGACTTCAATGGGTGGGAGCGTCTTCGGGATGCCATGGGGCACCGGGGCGGCATCCTGCTCATGTCCCACATGGGCAACTGGGAAGTGGCGGCCAGGCTGCTCAAAAAGACGCTCCCGGACCTGCGGCTGATGCTCTACATGGGCGTCAAACAGAAAGAGCAGATTGAAGGCTTGCAGAAGCAGACCGTCCGCGGCAGCGATATCCACATTGTCGGTGTGGATGATGCCGGCGGGTCCCCCTTCGACATCGTTGAAGGCATCCGGCATCTGCGCGGCGGCGGCCTGGTATCCCTCACCGGCGATCGGATTTGGCAGGCGGACCAGCGTACCGTTGCGGTTCGCTTTTTAGGTCAGACCGTCCACCTGCCTGCGGCGCCCTATGTCCTGGCAATGGCCGCCGATGCCCCCCTATTTGTTTTTTTTGCCGTGCGCACCGGCAAGTGCCATTACCGCTTTTTCGCCTCACCGCCCATCATCGTGCCGGCAGCCGACCGCGGCCGGCGTGAAACGGCAATGGTCCATGCTGCCCAGCAGTATGCCGATTTGCTGGAAACTACCGTCCGCCGCTATCCTTTTCAGTGGCACCATTTCG
Organism: Desulfosarcina sp.; assembly: GCF_055467485.1. Taxonomy (NCBI): domain Bacteria; kingdom Pseudomonadati; phylum Thermodesulfobacteriota; class Desulfobacteria; order Desulfobacterales; family Desulfosarcinaceae; genus Desulfosarcina; species Desulfosarcina sp. The sequence continues at coordinate 13,976 of NZ_JBUOIV010000026.1, forward strand.
AGCCGTTTCTGGACGCTGGGCAATAAGGGGAGCAGGAGGCGGACCGCAAGCGAAAACAACCGGTTCGACAGACCAGCGGACCGATCGATATGCCTGTTGGCTGATGGATGGGGATCGTGGTCATTCTTTTGGCGCTCTCTTTAAATATGAACCATTTTATAGTAGAAGGCGGGCTGACCGATTTTGCAGACAGGATAGGAATCGAATGACACGCGACGAGATTGAAACAGCGATCGTCAGGATTTTCGCCGATCAATTTGAAATTGAAGGTCCGGGCCTGGACGAGGACCTGCGGGAGGTCCATGAATTCGACAGTATCGATGCCATCGAACTGCTGCGCGAAATTGAGATCCTGCTGGGTGTCCAGCTGGCTCGCGAAGATAAAAAGGCCGCCATGGAGATCCGTACCATCAACCAGATCGTGGACTATGTGGTCAGGCTGGACGCAAAGGCCGGATGATCAATTGGGAATGGCCGGATTTTGCAGGAGCGGCATTTCCACTGGATCAAAAACCCAGAAAATCCAGTAACCTAAAGAATAGTTAAAAAAGAATGACATGCAACGACGAGTCGTTATCACCGGCGGAGCGGCTATCACCCCCATCGGCAGCACCCGGGCCGAGATCATCCGGCACCTGACCCACGGCCTGTCCGGCGTTCGCCGGATGAAGGACGACGAACTGCTGGTGGCGCATATCCACTGCAAGGTCTTCGGTACCGTGTCCGATCCGCCGGCGTTCGATTTTGCCCGGCGGGACCGTAAAACCATGGGGCCGGTTGCCTACTACGCCTGCCAGGTGGCCAAAGACGCCTTGGCCCAGTCAGGCCTGTCCGATGAATTCATCCGCAGCGGACGCCTGGGGGTGGCCTTCGGCTCCACCCATGGCAGCCCGACGGTCCAGCGGGACATCTACCGCACCTTTTTCAGCGACGACGCCTCCAAGCTGCACAACGTGGGCGCCGTCGACTACCTGAAATCCATGGTGCACACCACGGCGGTGAACATTACCAAGATGTTCGGCATCCGGGGGCGGGTGATCAGTTCCTCCACGGCCTGCACCACCTCCAGCCAGTCCATCGGATTCGGCTACGAGGCCGTCAAATACGGGCTGCAGGATGCCATGCTCTGCGGCGGCGCCGACGAATACGACACCACCACGGTGGCGGTGTTCGACAACCTGCTGGCCTGCTCGACGGACTACAACGACACGCCGCATCTCACCCCCCGTCCCTTCGACAAGGGCCGTGACGGACTGGTGGTGGGGGAGGGTGCCGGGGCCGTCGTGCTGGAGGACCTAGCGTCGGCCCAACGGCGCGGCGCCGCGATCCTGGGCGAAGTGATCGGTTTTTCCTGCTACAACAATGGCGGCGATCTTATCCTGCCCAACCGGGAGGGCATCTCCCTGGCCATCGAACAGGGATTGGCCAATGCTCGCATCACCGCAGCGGATGTGGACTGGATCAGCGCCCATGCGACGGCCACCAAGATGGGCGATGTCACCGAGGCCCAATCCATCGCCGCCGTTTACGGCAGCCGCCCACGGGTTACCGGCCTGAAAAGCTATATGGGCCATACCATGGGATCCTGCGGGGCCATCGAAACCCTCATCGCCCTGTATCAGATGGCAGAGGGGTTCATTGCCCCCACGTTGCACCTGGAGACGGTCGACGACCGCTGCGCCATGCTCAACCATGTCACCGAGTTGGTGCAGGCCCCCATCGACATCGCTGCCATCCAGAATTTCGCCTTTGGGGGCGTCAATACGTGTCTGTTCGTCAAGAAGTGGTCCGAATAAAAAATGAACGTTGACCATCTATCGTCCACCATCGACGGGTGAACCGCGATAGCAACTGTATTTTCCGTGGCTTGCCGCGGGTCGGGCGCAATGAAAACCACTCCCCTGCAAAAATGGCAGTCTGCCCTCAAGGACCTGATTATCACCCTGATCCTGTGGGGCTACTACACGATCGGGTTTGTGGTCCTGTTCGCACCCTTTTATGCCTGGGCCCGGCTGTTCTCCACGGATGTAACCCTGGCCTTTCAGCGTCTCAACGCCCGGTTTTACCGGTGGTTTTTCGTGCTGCTGCGATGGTTGGTGCCGGTTTGCCAATGGCAGGTGGACCCCGCGGTGAAGACGATAAGGGGTGCGGTGATGGTGGCCAACCACCTCTCCTACCTGGATCCGATCCTGTTGATCTCTTTTTTTGAGCGTCACACCACCATCGCCAAACAGCGGCTGTTCCACATCCCGCTGTATGGACGGATGCTGCGCCTTTCCGGTTATATCCCCTCGTCGGCCGACGGTCCCCTGGCGGAGATCATGCTGGCCAGCATGGAGAAAATGCCCGCTTTTCTCTCCGGCGGCGGCAACCTGATCATTTTTCCCGAGGGCACCCGCAGCCGTGACGGGCAGATCGGAGCCCTGAACACGGGGGCCTTCAAGATCGCCCGGCTGTGCAATGCACCCATCCATGTGGTATATATCCAGAACACGGCCCGGCTCTTCCGGCCGGGGCAATTCCTGTTCGACACCTGTTCGGCCAATACGGTCCGCGTTGAACACCTGGCCCGCATCGAACCCGGCTATGACGATGCCGATTTTTCCCTCAAGGACTTGATGGCGCATGTGCGCGGAATGATGGAAACCCGGCGGTTACAGGTGAGATAAGCGATTACCGCGCATTCTCATGGAGGTTTAATGAAGATCCTGCTTTTATCCATGCCCGATGTGGCACCGGTGATCATGCACGAGTCGGCCTTTCACATGCCCAACCTGGGCATCGCCAGCATCGGTGCCAATATCGACGACGGCCACGAGGTTTACGTCGTTGACCTGGTCCGCAAGCGACTGGGGCTCAGAAAGCACCTCGTGCGCATGCTTAACGCCCTGAATCCCGACCTGGTGGGTCTGTCCGCCATGACCTGGCAATACGCCACCTGCGTCAAGATCATCAGGCTGATCAGGCAGTTGCTGCCGGAGGCGAGGATCGCTATCGGCGGCTATCACGCCACGCTCATGTTTGAAGAGATCGCTGCATCAGACGAGGCGCAGGCGATCGATTTCATGGTGCGGGGGGAGGGCGAGGAGACCTTCCGGCGACTGGTCAGAGCGCTGGACGGCAAGGATCGCCTGGCAGATATTCCTTCGTTGTCCTACAAGAATGAAAAGGGGTTCATCCACAATCCCAAAGGCGACCTGATGGACCTGTCCCGACTCAAGCTGCCCATACGCGACAAGCGTCGCCTGACCTGGGGCTACCACGTCATGAACCGGAACATGGAAATGATGGAAACCTCACGGGGCTGCACCCGCAACTGCAACTTCTGCAGCATCCGGCATATGTACGGGCGTTCCTTCAGACCCTTTCCCATACAGCGGGTTTTGGCGGACATCGACGATATCTACTACACGCGCAAGGTTCGCTACGTTTTCGTTTCCGACGACAACCTGGTCATGGATCCCGCGCGGGTGATCCGGCTGTGCGACGCCATTATCGCCAGGGGGTACCGCAACCTGACCTTCGTGGTTCAGGCCGACTGCGTCACCATGTCCCGAAACGAGAAAATGGTGGAGAAGATGGCCCAGGCCGGCTTCAGGTCGATCTTTCTGGGCATGGAGAATGCCTCGAAAAAGAACCTGGTCGCCGCCAACAAGGGCGACATCCTGGATGCCTCGAAAAAGGCGGTGGAGATCTGCCACAAATACGGCATCGTGGTCGTTGGCGGATTGATTTTCGGATTCCCGGACGATGGCGAGCCAGAGATCATCGAGAATTACCAATTTCTCAAATCCACCGGTGCGGACACCGCCTATTGCCAGATTCTCACCCCCTACCCCAAGACAGGCATCCGCCGGCAGTTGATGGATCAGGGGCTGGTTACCAACCCCTATGATTATTCCCGCTACAACGGCATGTGGGCCAATGTCAGGACCCGGCAGCTCTCCTCCGATCAGCTGCAGTATCTGTTCTGGTACCACAACCAGAAGATCATGGGCTGGTGGAATCCGTCCGAACGCATCCGCAAGCAGGGCCGGTTCTGGACGTCCATCTGGCTGTATGCCTTCAAACCCCTGCTGAAGGTGATCATCGCCCGGCAGCAAAAACGGCTCGGCTGGCGGGGTCGATTCGAGCAGGAGATAAAAGCCCGGGCGGCGGTTAACCGGTTTGCGGATCTGGACTGATAGGGAGGAATATCATGAATCTGGATACAATCGTCGTTAACGACGTCACCGTGGGGCAGCTGTTACCCTGGGTTGTCGCAGTGGTGGTGGTTTACGCAACCTTCAGGATCTACAAAACCCTGTTCGGAAAAAAAAAGGTCAACCTCCAGCACACGGTCTATTTCACCTGCGGCAGCTGCGGCTGGGAAGGCCACATCAGCAAGTTCGGCACGCGCTGTCCCAAGTGCGACGCACCGGCGGGAGATCTTCGGTCTGGGTCATGACAACCGGCTCTCAGAGCTGACGGAAGCCCTGCCGAGTCTTGGATTCATGCGTTACAGGTGGCGGTCTGTCCCCTGCGATCCCGCCGTTACACCCTTTTTACCATGGATGACGGTTTTGTTGAAAAGTACGATATCCGCGTTACGTGTCATCATTCGTCAATGGAGCGAACCCTCTTTCCGCCTCGTTTCACCAGATTCGTAAGTCCTGACCCCTACCCTTTCACCCGACCGTCTGCAGACGCCCAGGCAAAATTACTTAAATTAAAAAATAATAAAAAGTAATATAATATAATTGACATGGATCGATTCTGATTTATGATTGGTTCATACCAATCAACACGGGGCATACCGGTCCCGTTTTTAAGGAGGAACAGAAAATGAGCAAAACCATCGGAATCGATCTTGGAACCACCAACTCCTGTGTAGCCATCATGGATGGGGGCGACGCACGGGTGATTACCAACGCCGACGGCGGCCGCACCACACCGTCGATGGTGGCTATTTCCAGCAGCGGTGAACGGCTAGTGGGCCAGATCGCCAAACGCCAGGCGGTCACCAACCCGGAAAACACGGTCTTTGGCGTCAAGCGGCTGATCGGCCGCAAATACGACGCCGAAGAGGTGGTCAACGACAGGAAGAACCTGCCCTATGCGATAACCCCGGCGGAAAACGGGGATGTCCGCATTTCCCTTAAAGGGCGCCAGTACAGTCCGGCGGAGATTTCGTCATTCATCCTCGCGGATCTAAAAAAGTCGGCGGAAGCCTACCTGGGCGAACCGGTCACCGATGCGGTGATCACCGTACCGGCCTACTTCAATGACAGCCAGCGCCAGGCAACCAAGGATGCGGGCAAGATCGCCGGATTGAACGTGAAACGCATCATCAACGAGCCCACGGCGGCATCGCTGGCTTATGGGCTGGACAAGAAAAAGGAAGAGAAAATCGCCGTGTTCGACCTTGGCGGCGGTACCTTCGATGTCTCCATTCTGGAGATCGGCGACGGTGTCTTCGAAGTCAAGGCCACCAACGGCGACACCCACCTGGGCGGCGAGGATTTCGACCTGCGCATCATCGACTATTTGGCCGCTGAATTCAAACGGGAGCAGGGCATCGACCTGCGCGGCGACAAGATGGCGCTTCAACGGCTGAAAGAAGCGGCGGAAAAGGCCAAGATGGAGCTGTCCAGCGCCATGGAGACGGATATCAACCTGCCGTTCATTACCGCGGACGCCAGTGGGCCCAAGCACCTGAACATCAAGATGACCCGGGCCAAGCTGGAATCCCTGGTGGAAGACCTGCTGGAGCGCATGGACGGTCCCTGCCGTACAGCCTTGAAAGACGCCGGGTTTTCCCCAAGCGACATCGACGAAGTGATCCTGGTGGGAGGCATGACGCGCATGCCGGCGGTGGTGCAGCGCGTGAAGACGCTTTTCGGCAAGGAGCCCAGCAAGGGGGTCAATCCCGATGAAGTGGTTGCCATGGGCGCCGCCATTCAAGGGGCCGTGCTACAGGGCGATGTCAAGGACGTGCTGCTGCTGGATGTAACCCCGCTCTCCCTGGGAATCGAAACCCTGGGCGGCGTGATGACCACGCTGATCGAAAAGAATACCACCATTCCAGCCCGCCAGAGCCAGGTTTTCTCCACGGCCGAAGATAACCAGCCGGCCGTGACGGTTCATGTACTCCAGGGCGAACGGAAGATGGCGGATGGCAACAAGACGCTGGGCCGCTTCGAACTCACCGGCATTCCGCCGGCACCGCGGGGAACACCCCAGATCGAAGTGACCTTCGACATCGACGCCAACGGTATCGTGGAGGTGTCGGCCAAGGATCAGGCGACGGGCAAGCGGCAGAGTATTCGCATCACCTCGTCTTCGGGCCTCTCCAAAGAAGAGATCGACCGACTGGTTAAGGATGCCGACCTGCATGCCGATGCCGACAACCGCAAAAAAGAGCTGGTGGATGCCAAGAATGCCGCCGATGCGCTTGTCTACTCAACTGAAAAAACCCTCAAGGAGCTGGGCGCCAACGTCGACGGCAGCGTGCGCATGGAGATCGACGACGCGGTGGCCAACCTGAGACGAGCACTGAAAGGAGACGACGCCGCGGCGATCAAGCAGCTGACGGAGGTGCTTTCCCGTGCATCCCACCGGCTGGCCGAATCCATGTACCAGCAGCCGGGCAGCTCCCATGGCGACGGGCCGCAACCCGGCCGGGGCGCCGGAGGGCGGGCCAGTGCAAATGCGCCGGACGACGACGTGGTGGATGCCGATTTTCAGGAAGTGGCCTAACCACCAAAGCGTTTCAGAGATACGAATCGGTGCGTCTTTCCCCGCACCCGACACGCAACTAAAAAGCCGGGCGAATGCCCGGCTTTTTAGTTGTTGCGCACGGGACAGCTCCTAAAGGGGTATGTCGAAGGCCACTACGCCAATACCGCCTGAAGATTTCAAGGCATTGAGAACGAAAGCCATGGCTAGCGGAAAGCGACCTAATAGCGTTGATTTATCAAGCGGATATGGTAGTAAGGGGGCAATGGCCAAACAGAGAGCCATTTTTTCACTTAACCTCCATCAGGGTATCCGGGACAACCTTGTCGGTTGTGTATAAACGATGGGAGGATGGGTGATAAAAAGGTAAGGAGCGATCGGTATGCCCATGATGACGGCTGAACAATTCGAAGAGAGTCTGCGGGCGTTGAACCTTGAAGTATATATGTTCGGCGAACGGGTGGCCAACGTGGTCGATGACCCGATCATCCGGCCCTCGATGAACGCCGTCGCCAAAACCTATGAGCTGGCCCACATTCCCGAGTATGCCGACCTGATGACCGCCCGTTCACACCTCACCGGCAAGCGCATCAACCGCTTTACGCACATCCACCAGAGCATCGACGACCTGGTTAAAAAAAGTAAGATGGGGCGCATGCTCGGCCGGGAAACCGGCTGCTGTTTCCAGCGCTGCGTCGGCATGGACGCGCTCAATGCCCTGTCCATCATTACTTACAATATCGACCGGAAATACGATACCGCCTACAACCGGCGGTTCAAGAAATACCTGGGGTTCGTTCAGGAGAATGACCTGACCTGCGACGGCGCCATGACCGACCCCAAGGGTGACCGCAGCCTGCCGCCGCACCAGCAGCCGGATCCGGACCATTATCTTCACGTGGTTGAGGAAAAAGATGACGGCATCGTGGTTCGCGGCGCCAAAGCCCACCAGACCGGGGCGGTCAATTCCCACGAGGTGATCGTCATGCCGACCATCGCCATGCAGGCGGCGGACAAGAATTATGCGGTTTCTTTTGCGCTTCCCAGCGATGCCCGGGGCATCGTTTACATCATGGGGCGGCAATCCTGCGACACCCGGAAGATGGAGGGCGGTGACCTGGACCAGGGCAATGTCCGGTATGGCGGCCACGAGGCGCTGGTTGTCTTCGACGATGTTTTCGTCCCCTGGGAGCGGGTGTTCATGTACGGGGAACACGACTTCGCCGGGCCGCTCGTCGAGATGTTCGCCGCCTACCACCGGCAGAGCTATGCCTGCAAAGTCGGCGTGGGGGACGTGCTGATCGGCGCGGCCCAGCTTGCCGCCGAAAATAACGGCGTCGCCAACGCCTCGCACATCAAGGACAAGCTGATCGAAATGAACCACCTCAACGAAACCTTGTACTGCGGCTGTATCGCCTGCGCCACGGAAGGGCAGAAAAAGCTCAGCGGCACCTATGCCGTGAACACCCTTCTGGCAAATGTGCACAAACAGAACGTGACCCGCTTCCCATACGAAATTGCCCGGCTGGCTCAGGATATTGCCGGCGGGTTGATGGTCACCCTGCCAGCTGAAAAGGATTTGAAGGCCGGCGCCACACGCAAATGGGTGGAAAAATATTTCCAAGCCCGACCCGGCATCCGTACCGAAGACCGCATGCGGATTCTTCGACTGATCGAGAACCTGACCCTGGGAACCGCAGCCGTCGGCTATTTGACCGAATCGATGCATGGGGCCGGATCTCCTCAGGCCCAGCGGATCATGATCGGAAGAAAAGTCAACATGGCCCAGAAAAAGGAAGCCGCAAAGCGGCTCTGCGGGATCGTCGACGAAACGTCCTGACGGGAAATAGCGCCTTGACCCTTTAGTTCAAGCGGGTCACGGGGGCACCAATCGACATGCCCTGTTGAAAGCCTTGCACTGCGTTCCACAAACCGATCAGATGAGGCGAACATGAAAAAATGCGATTCAGTCGTCATCCTCGCAGCCCTGCTCATGCTTACCGTTGGCTGCGCCAACAATCCGGACCAAATCAAAATCCCCAAAGACGCCGCCGAGATGACGGTGGACTTTTCCTGGGAGGGAATCGACGCCTGCACCCATGAATCTCCGGAACTCCGGGTTTCGGCCGTTCCGGAGGGCACCGCTGAATTGCGGGCCAGGCTCACGGATATCAGCCTGCCGGAATGGAACCAAGGCGGCGGCAAGGTGACATATGACGGGTCGGGGATCATCCCTGCCGGGGCCCTTAAACTCGGTTATAACGGTCCCTGCCCGCCGCCGGCAAAACGGCACACCTATGAGTTCTCCGTCATGGCCATGGATGCCGACGGTGCAATCATCGGTTTCGGCAAGGCCAGGCGATCCTTCCCACCTAAAAATTAATCGATTCGCCCGTAACCGCGGGCCAATCCCCTTCTTGCCCAGCATCCTGCAGAGCGGCTGATGCGTGTGCTCAACGCATATCGGTTTGCAGATATTACCGCCTGCGTTTTGATCGGCGGTCGGTGCCTTTGCGTCCAAGATGAGGATTGGGTTGATTCGAGAAGAAGATCCTACTGCCTGCCCTGGCAGTCCGGGCAGATGCCGAAGAAATCGAGGCGGTGGCGGGTGATGGTAAAACCGGTCTCCCGGGTCAGTTCCTGGGTCATGTCCGCCAAGGCCGATATGTCGGGGTCGAGGATTTTCCGGCAGACGGTGCACACCACATGGGGATGGTCGTAGGGTTTGTTGCCGTCATAGCGGTTGCTGTCGTCGCTGAAACCCAGTTCCAACAGCTGATCGAGGTCTTTGAGGACCGCCACGTTCTTATAGATGGTGGCCAGACTGGTGGTGGGAAAGCTGGTTTTGACCTGGTCGTAGATCGAATCAACGCTGGGGTGCCCCTTGCTTTCGGCAAGGATTTTCAAAATAGCCAGGCGCTGGGGGGTGATTCGGTAATCGTTTTCCCGAAGGGCTTCCACCATTTTTCGCATTCGGATCTCAGGGTCTGGCATGGGCACGCTCGACTATTTCAGGTTTTATGGAAAATGATTATCAATAAATAGCAAAGACGAGGCACAGGTGTCAACAATCGCAAAAGGCAGTGGGATGTTCGCCACCCGGAGGGGGGCATTCCGGTCCGGGCCGCTGCAAAACGAGGGGACAACCGACAGCTCGGCCTTTTCACCGCAGGTCTCCGGTGTCTCCGGCCGTTGCTGACGGACCTTTTCATATCTTACCCATGGCTCGCTGAACCTTTTCCGACAGCGCATCCATGGTGAAGGGTTTTTGGATGAACCCGATGCACCCCCGGTCGAATACTTCCTGGGTCTGGCCGCTGAGGCTGTAGCCGCTGGACAGAACCACATTGACCTCGGGGTCTACCGCTTTCAATCGGTCGAAAACCTCGCCGCCGCTCATGTCGGGCATGATCATGTCCAAGATGACGATGTCGGCCTTTTTCGCGGTGTACGTGCTGATGGCCTCGTTGCCACTGGTAGCCACGGAGACGCGGTAACCGAGCTTTTCAAGCATCATTTTTCCCACGTCGATGATCATTTGCTCGTCATCCACCAGAAGAATCGAACCCGAGCCTTTAACCGGCTTCCGTGGGATCCGGCTCACTTCGACCACCGCTTGGTCGGACGCGGGGAGATATACGGTAAATGCCGATCCGCTGCCGGCCTGGCTGTTTACCTCGATGGCACCGTGATGATTCAGGATGATTCCATAAGAGGCCGCCAGTCCCAGCCCGGTTCCGCGACCTCTCTCCTTGGTCGTAAAAAAAGGATCAAAAATGCGTGGCAGGACCTCAGACGTCATGCCGATGCCTGTATCCGACACGGTAATCGTTGCATATCTTCCCGGTACAAGCTGATGCAGCCCGGCCCTGTCTGCGGCCAGCTCCTGATTACTGGTTTGAATATAAAGGTCTCCGCCGTCGGGCATGGCCTGCCAGGCATTCACATACAGATTCAGCAGGACCTGTTGAATCTGGCCCCGGTCCACGTCAACAGTCCACAAATCCGGCGCCAGCTTCTTATGGATTCGAATTTCCTTCTTGGTCCTGCCGAACAGGTCGGCACCCTCATCGGCGATGCGGTTGAGATCGGTGGGTTTGGGTTCGTATTTGCCTCCCCTGGCAAAACCCAGCAGCTGCCTGGTCAGACCGGCAGCGCTGCGAATGTAAGTCTCGATGCTCTTCAGGTGTTCGGCGTGGGGGTCAGACGGGTCCAGGTCCAGCAGTATCAGCGAGGTCCGGCCCTGGATGCCCATCAGCAGGTTGTTGAAATCGTGGGCGATGCCGCCGGCCAAGGTACCGATGGCCTCCATTTTCTGGGACTGCTGAAACCGTGCCTGCAGCAGCTGCTTTTCGTGTTCGGTACGTTTGAGCTCAGTGATGTCGACGGCGATCCGCAGCTTGACCATGCGCTCGTCGACCCAGGATACGGCCCGGTCGTGGTTCATGTACCAGTTCCCGGTGACCGGGCTCTTGGATTCCCAGGTGATGACTCGCCCGGGCCTGCCATGCTCATCCAGCAACCGGCTGTTGGTGCAGATTTTACACGGTGACTTCTCTTTCCGGAGCTCGCGGTAGCACTTCTTTCCGATCAATGAATCGCCGAAATCCTCCTTCATCTTCCGATTCATGAACAGGATCTCGTATGAGTGCAGGTCAATTGCATAGACGTGCGCATCGATGCCGTCGAGAACCGTAACAAATCGATCGTTGGCATTTTTAAGCGCCAGTTCGGACTGTTTCCGATCGGCGATTTCAGCCTTCAACTTCAGGTTGGCCGAGACCAGCGCCCGTGTGCGTTGGTCGACACGGGCCTCCAGTTCCTTGTTGAGCCGGGCCAGTTTCTGCATCAGATACTGATTGTCGATACGGCTCACCGTCATGTCCACGATGCGATCCAGCATGAACAGCATCGGGGTCAGCCGGTCGGCGCTGCCGTCGCCATCCATGAAAAGAAACAGGCCGTTGGAAAAAAAGTGGCTTTTAAAGGGGATGACTACCGTAAATGAGGGGTGAAACGCATCGCCGGCAAAGTCCACGGAGAGTTCAGCCACGTTCTTGGTTACATAGGGCCCTTGTGTGATTTCATCGAACAGGGAGTCCTTAAGCTGGATGGGCCAACCGACATTTGTCTCGTCCGAAAAGGAGGCATACGTGGCAACGGGCTCAAGCTGGCGGTCCACCAGACGGCCGCATGCGATATAGGGAATGTTTTTGAGGATGGAGACCCGCTCCTGTACGCTTGCGACGATCTCTACCGGGTCGGTGATGGTCTGGAGGGTTTCCGCCACCAGTCCCAGCAGCATGGCTTCCTCCGCCCGTTCGGACAACTGGGCGTTCTCGGCCTCCAACACGTCGATGGTGTGATGGAGGGCGTCAATTTTTGCCCGGTAATCGCTATCCATCAGCGTTTTCCCCTCTTATTGGAGACGAATGACCCAACACATGCCAGAAGCGCATCATCTCCTCAGCCAGCATCTCCGGTTCGTCTTCCTGGATGAAGTGGCTGCCGGTGGCAATTCTGCACAGACGGCTGTCGGGGATATCCCGATGCAGTTTTTCGGCAATCGCCCCGCTCAGGTACAGGTCGGCGTCTCCCCGTATGATCAGCACCGGCAGGCGGAGCTTTTTAAGATCACCCTCGATCTCAATGAGGTGCCGGTTGTTCAGGCTGTTGGCAAAATGCAGAAACCCCTTTCGGCCCAGCCGGGTGCGCATGGGCGCCCAGAATCGATCGATTAGATCCTGGTCGAGCCGATTTTTGTGATACAGGCCCCGGCGGACCACCAGGCGGAGAGCGCCGATGTCCAGCGTGGCCATGGCCAGCTGGCGGATGATGGGGGTGCGCATGGCGATGATGGGCTGCACGGGCCAGAAATCGTGGCCCACGCTGTTGATCAGGGTCAGGTCGGTGATGGCATCCGGGTAGCGCACGGCAAATATCTGGCCGATGCCGCCGCCCACATCATGGCCTACGAAATGGAATGCGCCCAGCTCCAGGGTGTCGGCGAATTCCTTAAGCAGGCGTGCGTGCTGTCGGATGGAATAGGAGACTTCCAGGGGTTTGTCCGAGGCGCCGCAACCGAGAAGATCAACGGTGATTACCCGGTAGTGGTCTTTGAGCAAGGGTACGATCCGCCGCCAGATGAACGAATAGGTCGTGATGCCGTGCACCAGCAGGACGGTTTCGCCTTCACCGTCACAGTGGTAAGCGATGTCGTGGCCGGCAACCCGGCAAGTCAATGGCTGTTTTTCCATCTGTGTCCCCCAGTTGCAGTGGACAGGCAACCGACCTGCAAAAGGGCGGGTCCTGGTGCCTCCAACCCTTATTATCGGCCGCTATTCGATTGCCTGAAATTCTTGCATGAATTTTCGGTCGATATAATCCTTGATCATGAATGCGGGCCGGCCGCCGAATTCCAGCCATCGTTTTTTCAGGACGCCGACCCGGCCGCCCAGGTTGAAGATCAGCAGGTAGTCACCGCCAGGGTCGAAGGGCATCAGTTCGCCGCCGTCCAGCTGGGCCATGAGGTTGTGGAGCAGAACCGGGTTCTGGCGAACCGCATAGACACCCACCTTGTCCAGGGGCCGGTCCTGAAAGTAGATGCAGTCCCCGCCGCCGAAGATGTCCGGATGCTGGGTGCTCTGCAAAAATTGGTTGACCCGCAGCCCGCCGTCGGGACCGGTTTCGATGCCGGATTCCGCAAAAATAGGAGATGGGGTGACGCCCAGGGCCAAGAAAATGAAATCCGCCGGCAGGGTGTCATCGTTATCCAGGGTGACGGTAGTGCCGGATATGGATTTCACATAAACGCCTTCGCGAATGGTGATTCCCCGCCGGCTCAAGGTGACCATGATCCGGCGACGAACCGATATGGGAAAGCGGGGCATGAAGGTCCGGCCGGCGCAGACGGTGATGCGCGGCATGTGTCCGCCGGTGGCGGCGGCCAACTGCCAGACGTTGCCAGCCACTTCTGCCGAAGAGGGGCCGCCGCCCACGATGACCACATCCGGTGTGTGCCGGCCGAAATGGTCGGCCAGGCGGTCCTTGGCCTCCATGAGCCGCTCGATGGGTTTGACGGTAAAGATATCGTCCCTTTCACCGACGATGGCCGGCTTGGGCACATGGCTGCCTGCATTGCAGGAGAGCACGTCGTATGGAATTGCGTCCCCGTTTTCCAGCATCACGGTTTTCTTTTTTGGATCGATCCCGACCGCTTTACCGGTCAGGAAGGTTCCGCCCTGCTTTTCGACCACATGCCGGGTGGCAAAGCGAATTTCTTCGGGCCGGTAGGTGCCGGAAAGCATCCCCGGTCCCATACCCGAGTAATAGTGAAACGCCGACGGACCGATGACGGTGACGCCATGACCCTTTTCAACAATTCTAGATAAATTGGCCAGCGTGACCATGTGGGCATGGCCGCCGCCGATGAGCACCAGTCTTTTTCTCATGGGAGCCTCTTGGCAGGTGGTTCGCTTATCAGATTTAAGGCTGAGGGGGTATGTCCCAGTCGTTCCAAAATCTCAACTGCTTTTAGCATTCAGCCTGCAATCTTGTGTTCATTTGTTCAGGCGACGGCGTAAACCGTTCGAGATCAGGGTTTGCGAGTCCCGGGGAGCGAGGTGTATTGACGATGCTCCGCAGTGACGAGGGGCGACGCGTAACGCAGGTATCGGGCAGTTTACGTCGTCGCCACGGTTTCTTCCATCAACTGTCCCAGCCGTGCCAGATGGGTCTTCTCTTCGTCGGCAATCCGGATCAGGGCCTTTTTACCCGCCTCGTTCTGCGCCTTTTGCGATGCCCGAAGATAGAGGTCCAGGGCCTGGGCCTCGATGGACATGGCCAGTTCGATGATTTCCTGCACCGTGTCGTAAGCGGGCATGAGCAGGTTGGCATACTCCTCGGTGGTCAGCCCCCCTTCCAGCACCTCGGATACCTGTCGGGCCTCGAAGGTCTCCCGGGTGACCGGCTTGCCGGTCAGCTCGGTGTACTGCTCCAGAATGCGATCCTGATGTTTCACCTCAATTTGAGACAGTTGGTGAAACAGTTGTCTCGCCGGGTCACTGTCAACCTTGGCTGCCATGTCGTCGTAAAAGTCCTTTAAACCCGCTTCGAGCGAGTAGGCCACGGCCAGGGCGTTTTCCACCGACGTGACCCCGTCGAAAAGCGCCAGGCCCTTCTCTTCGCCCAAGAAGGCCGCCCCGCTGGTCCAGGCGTTGAAGCCGCCGGCCATGTTGATGATGGATTTGAAGTCCTGTCCGGCAAGCAGCTGCGCAGCCACCCGGCTGCGTCCGCCGGATGCTCAGTATACCATGACCGGTTTGCTGCGGTCGATGCGCTGCATGTGGTCGGTGAGCTCCGGCAGCGGCGCCAGAATGGCACCGGGAATGTGGCCGGCCTCGTACTCTTTGGGTTGGCGAACGTCAAGAATGGTCACGTCGTCCACCTTTTTGTCCGCAAGATAGTCCCGGGCCTGGTCGGTGTCGATGGATGTCACGGGGGTCAGGAATTGTCGCCAGTTCATGGGGTCCTCCGCATGGATAGGGTTATTGCCGGCAATGATTGTCAGATCCCGTGTACCACGCAACGCCGGTTCTGCCGGTGGTTTCATCACCTGCCGGCATCTTTATCTTGTATGTGATCCACGGTTCTGAAATCATATCTTTGCAGTTCGGAAGGGTTGTGCGAGTATACACAAAACAAGGCCTTCCTGCCATGGCTTTTTGATGGCACACGGTTTGCTTTTGTAAGCTTGCGGCACTATTTTTAAAAATCGGCCGCTGCCCGCAGTTTTCCCATTCTTTTTCAAGACAAACGGAGGGTATCATGAAGCTTAGCGAGTACAAGGATATCATCAAGCAGGCCATCGCCAACGAGGTGGAGGCCAGGAAATTTTATGACGATGCGGCCCATACGCTCAAGGATCCGCATCTGAAAAAGCTCTTCATCGCCCTGGCCGAGGAAGAGAAAAAGCACCGGGATATCCTGACCAAGATTTACACCAGCAACACCATGGACCGCTATTTCTCCGAATCCCGGGACTACAAGGTGGCCGAAACCGTCGACGAACCGGAATTGTCCATGGCGATGAAGCCGGCCGATGCATTTGCCCTGGCCATGAAAAAAGAGGAGGCGGCCATGAAACAGTACACCGAGATGGCCGCGATGTGCGATGACGACGACAAACGGCAGGTTTTCCTGGATCTGGCCGCCATGGAGCGGGATCACAAGCTGAAAATGGAATCCGCCTTCATCGATATCGGCTATCCCGAGGTCTGGTAGCCGATGGCCCTTTCCGTCGTCGATCTCTACCGCGACGTGCTGCCCAAAACCAATTGCGGCGACTGCGGATTTTCCACCTGCATCGCCTTTGCGGGCATGGTGGTCTCCGCCAGGCACCCGCTGGACGGCTGTCCCCACCTGATGCCGGAGACGGTGGCACGCTGCAGCCGGGAGCTTGGCGAGCAGTATGCGGCCGGGAAATGGACCCAACGGGACCTGGCGGAGGATGCCCTGAAGTGGGCCGTGGAGCGATCTGCGTCCATGAACCTGGCGGACCTGCCCGATCGAATCGGCGGCAGCCTGGTTGAAAGGGGTGCCGGCCCGGCCTTGAAGCTGCCCTACTTTTCAGGCCATGTCCTGATCGGCGAGCGCGATATCCAGCGACCGGACGGCACGGATCTCACCCGCTGGGAGAAGGTCTTCCTGTTCAACCACGTTGCCCAGGGAGGAACTCGCAGACCCACGGGAAAGTGGAAGGGCTTCGAAGCGTTTCCCAACACGGTCTCCAAGGTCAAGACCATGAGCAGTCAGGTGGAAGGCCCCTTGGCAGACCGCTTTCACGGTCGTCTGGAAGAACTGGTTGGCGCTGCGGTCCGCATCGGTGGCCAGGACCATGCGGGCGTGGAGAACGGCGCGGATGCCGCCTTTTTCTTCCAGCCGTTGCCCCGGGTGCCGCTGATGCTCCTCTTCTGGGACGAAGACCCGTCGGAGGGATTCAGCGCCAGCGCCAGACTGCTCTTTGACGAGACCGTTACCGACCACCTGGACATCGAATCCATCGTTTTTTTGAGCGAACGGCTGCGGCAGATGCTTTGCGATGCCGCCGACCAAGCGCGACAAAGGAGCATCGACAATGACCCAATCCAAATGCCCGGTATGCGGCTGTAAACAATTCCATGTCAAAAACCCCGACGATGAATACGATGTCTACGAAATCGAGTGCCGCGACGGGGAGGTCCGTTTTGAAGCGGGCCTGGAGGATGACGAGTGCCCGCCGGTCGGCGACGACACGGAAACCTTTTGCAATGCGTGTGCATGGCATGACAAATTAAATAAAATCAAATAGTTTTTTAAATTGGGAGCGACCATGGAAACCCATGACGTAACCGTGTTCAAACCCTATCCGTTCAGGGTGGGTCAGAAAATCAATATCGCCGATGGACCCCGCAAGGGGGACTGGGAGGTGGCGGCCGTCACCGACCGCAAGGTCAGGCTCCACTGCCCGTTCAGCCATCGGGAGTTCGAGTGGAACCGGTTCTGCTACGTGGTCGATGAACAGACCGGTGTTCAATGGCCCGGAAAAGAGTAGCCCCCCGTTCACAGGCAGGCCAGGTGCGAGGACGGCACCTGTGCGCCCCTGGAGGCTGAACCGCTCGGCCACTGCGTCGTGTCGCGCTGCCGGCAGCCCGGCGCAACGGCTTTTGCCAGGGCGGGCGGAAACGGTGTAAGGTTCTCGCCTGCCGGGCGACCAACCTGGAAAAACGCAACGGGATCAACCGGAAAGAATTTCTCAAGGGGGCCGCATGAAAAAGATATCCATAGCAACGATCATCATGATTGCCGGGATATGGATCGCCGGCGCACATGCCGCCCAGGTGGACCACGCCTTGTTCGCCTCCCTGTTGAACCGCCATGTTAAAGACGGTGTCGTGGACTACCAGGGCGTGAAGGATGACGAGGCCGTCCTGGACCAATACCTGGAGGTGCTGGCCGCCGTCGATCCGGACCGGCTGTCGGCGGACGATCAGTTTGCTTTCTACGCCAACGCATACAACGCGTGGACCATCAAACTGATCCTGTCCCGCTACCCGGATATCCGTTCCATCAAGGAACTGGGGAGCCTGTTCTCGTCACCCTGGAAAAAATCCATCGCCCGCATCGACGGCGACCTGTTGACCCTGGAACAGATCGAACACGACATTTTGAGAAAACGGTTCAAGGACCCCCGGGTCCATTTTGCCGTCAACTGCGCATCCAAGGGCTGCCCGCCCCTCCAAGGCGAGCCGTTTGCCGGAAACCGCCTGAACGATCAGCTGGACCGGGCTGCCCGGGCATTTATCAACGACCCGCGGTTCAACCGTCTGGAGGACAATACCCTGTGGGTCAGCAAAATCTTCGACTGGTTCTCGGAAGACTTCCATGGTGATGTCATCGGCTATTTCATCCAATTCGCCGACGTTCCGATGCGGGATCAGCTGGAAAAGAACAAAGGGCGGATCAAGGTCAGATACCTGGACTACGACTGGTCCCTCAACGGAACCTGAAGGAGGCGACGATGGCAAACTACGACTACGATATCGGCATCATCGGCGGCGGTGCAGCCGGCCTTACGGTCGCTTCGGGGGCGGCCCAGCTGGGGGCCAAGACCCTGCTCATCGAAAAGGAGCCGGCGCTCGGCGGAGACTGCCTGCACTATGGATGCGTGCCCAGCAAGACCCTGATCCGTTCGGCGCACGTTTACCATGAGATGAAGCATGCCGATCGTTTCGGGCTGCCCAAAGTGGACCTGCCGCCCGTGGATTTTTCCCGCATCGCCGAGCGCATACAGGATGTCATCGCCGTCATCCAGAAGCATGATTCGGAAGAACGGTTCTGCAAACTGGGAGCGAAAGTCGCTTTCGGGACCGTTTATTTCAAGAATGAGCGCACGGTGGACCTGGACGGCCGGGCGATTACCGCCAAGAACTGGGTCATTGCCACCGGATCTTCAGCGGCCATCCCCCCCATACCGGGCCTCAAAGAGATCGGCTACATCACCAACCGCGAAATTTTTTCCCTCGACCAGCTCCCCGGCAGCCTGCTCGTACTGGGCGCCGGACCCATCGGCATCGAGATGGCCCAGGCATTCAACCGGTTGGGATCGTCGGTGTCGGTGGTCGACCGGGCCGCTCAAATTTTAACCAAGGAGGATGCGGACATGGCCGATGCCGTCCAGGCGGTCATGGAATCCGAGGGCGTAAAATTTTACCTGGGTGCCGCCGTTGAACATGCATCCGCGGCAGGTGAGAAGAAAAGCGTTACCCTGCGGCTGGGAGACGGTGCTTCGGTGACCCTGACGGCCGACACGGTGCTGGTGGCCGCGGGCCGTGCGGTCAACGTCAAGGATTTGTGGCTGGACGCCGCCGGAGTGGCATTCGATCGAACGGGTATCACGGTCGACGCACGGCTGCGCACCAATCAGAAGCACATATATGCTGCCGGTGACGTCAGCGGCGGTTACCAGTTCACCCATGCCGCCGGATACGAAGGGGGGATCGTGGTGAGCAACGCGGTATTCCACCTGCCGCGCAAGGTCGACTACACATGGCTGCCCTGGTGCACCTACACGGATCCCGAACTGGCCAGCATTGGACTCAACGAACGGACGGCAAGAGATGCGGGCCTCGACTATTCCGTCTGGACGGAGGCATTCCGGGACAACGACCGCGCCCTGGCCGAAGGGCAGACCCACGGCCGGATCAAACTGATCCTCGATAAAAAGGAAAAACCCCTGGGGGTTCAGATCCTGGGGCCGCGCGCCGGCGACCTGATTGCCGAATGGGTGGCGGCCTTAAATGGCGGTGTAAAGCTTTCCACCATGGCTTCGGCCATTCATCCCTATCCCACGCTGGGAGAGATCAGCAAACGGGTGACCGGCAGCGTCTTCTCGCCCAAAATATTTTCCGAGAAGGTGCAAAAAGGCCTCAAGTTCTTTTTCAATTTGAAGGGGCGCGCTTGCACGCCGGAGGTGTGCGAGGATAAGAGCCTGATGTCGGATTCCTGATGACAGAGGCCTGAGTTCTGAGGTCGGAGGGTGGAGAGAAGGATTCCCAATTCAGGAATTTCTGCATTGAGAGATTGTTGGAGCGGCTTCCCGCCGTGAACGATTTTTGGATGACGGATGCTTTTTTCAGGAGACGACCATGGAGACTTACTACAAACCTGACGATTTGCCCAAGTTCGGTGATATCGGTAAAGACAATCCCAACCTGGCGCAAAAGTTTTTCGAGTATTACGAAGCGGTCTTCGCCGAAGGCGAATTGACCCAGCGGGAGAAATCGCTCATCGCCCTGGCCGTGGCCCACGCCGTCCAATGCCCCTACTGCATCGATGCGTACACCCGTGCATGCCTTGAGACCGGTTCCAACACGGCGGAAATGATCGAAGCCGTCCATGTGGCCACCGCCATTCGGGGAGGCGCTTCTTTGGTTCACGGCGTCCAGATGAAAAATATTGCCGAAAAGATGTCCATGTAAAGGCAGGGTGAAGAGGCACCTATGGCTGACGACCGATCGTATGTTCATGAAACCCATGCCGAGCCCACGGGGTTTTCGAGAACCCTTGCCCGGCATGGGTTGAAACTGATCCGGGACAACACCCACGTTCTCCAGATTAACGTGGGGCTATTGTGCAACCAGGCCTGCGGCCATTGCCACTTGAATGCCGGCCCCGCTAAAACCGAGGTCATGACCCGTCAGACCGCCGATCAGATCGCGGCCTGGGCCGGACGGGTGTCCTTCGAGACAATCGATATCACCGGCGGCGCTCCGGAGATGAACCCGGATATCGCGTACATCCTGGAGACCTTCGCCGCGCTGACGCCGACGTTGAGCCTGCGGTCCAACTTGTCGGCGCTGAACAGCGGCGGACGGTCGCATCTGATGGACCTGCTTAAACGCCTCAAGACCACCATTGTGGCCTCCCTTCCCGCCATCAATGAATCCCAGACCGATGCACAGCGGGGCGACGGGATCTTCAAGGCCAGCATCGCCGCCCTGCAGCGGCTGAACACCCTGGGATACGGGCAGCCGGGAACCGGCCTCCAACTGAACTTGGTATCCAATCCGACCGGTGCGTTCATGGCCGCCGACCAGGCGCAGACGGAAAAGCGGTTTCGCCAGATGCTCGAACGCAAGTGGGGTATTGCGTTCAATCATCTCTTCAGCTTTTCCAACGTGCCCTTGGGGCGCTTCAGGCAGTGGCTGGAGCGATCCGGCAATCTGCCGGCCTACATGAAGAAGCTGGCGGACAGATTCAACCCGTGTGCGGTGGACGGGGTGATGTGCCGGACCCTGGTGTCGGTCTCCTGGGACGGATACCTGTATGATTGTGACTTCAATCTGGCCCGGGGTCTGCCCATGGGCCGCAACCGGATCCATGTGACCGATATGACCGGAGGCCCGGAACCGGGCACTCCCATCGCCACGGCAGACCACTGCTACACATGCACCGCCGGCGCCGGATTTACCTGAGGCGGGGCTATCGGCACCTGAGGCTCAGGTGGTTGCATACCCGGTTCCATCTTGAGACATCCTGTCTCAAGTGAACCACCCATTTTATTCCGACAAGCATCCTATGGGTCCGTTGCACCGTATGCCCGCTGGATTCAGCAAATCGGTGTCACCGGACCTTTTTGCCTTGACGTTCATGGCATGGATCTTGTTAGTATGAGAAGGCATCTCGATCCCTTCCCGCGGAGAACAAATGGAACAGCAGATCCAATTCGACAATCATATGGGGGAAACCCTTTCCGGAACCCTGCATCAGCCCGAGCAGCCACCGGTCGGCGCGGTCATTGCCGGCCACTGTTTTACCTGCTCCCGGCACACGGGTGTCCTGCGGCGCATCTGCAGCGAGCTCTGCCAGGCCGGTTTCATGGCCCTCAGATTCGATTTTTCCGGCAACGGCCAGAGCCAGGGACGGTTCGAAGACTCCACCTGGTCCAAGCAGGTCCGGGAGATGGAGGCGGCCATTGCGCTGATTCAGGAAAAAGGCGCCCCATGGATCGGTCTGGCCGGGCACTCGCTGGGTGCGGCCATCGCCCTGCTTACCGCCCGGCGAGTCAAGACCGTATCGGGGGTCTGCCGGGTGGCCGGGCGCGTCAGTCAGACACGACCCATGCAATTTCTCACACCCTCACAGCAGGAAACCCTGGAGCAGACCGGTCAGGTGGGATTTAGCAGCCGCGAGCGGGAGCTCAAGCTCACCAGAAATTTTTTCGCTGATGCGGACCGGCACGACCTGATGGATGCCACCCGGTCGCTGACGATTCCCATGCTGGTGGTTCACGGTGACCGGGACGAGATCATTCCCGTCGCCGAAGCGCATCTGGCCAAAACGGCAAACCCCCGGCTGGTCGAGCTGGCCATTGTCGCCGGGGGCGATCACATGCTCGCCCAGCCGGACCACCAGCGGCAGGTCGCCCGCACGGTGGCCGATTGGTTCTGCCGCCAGGCCGGAGTCCCGGTGCCCGGCGGGAAGAGCCGTCAATAATGACATCGCCCACAGGAGACCTTGAAAGATGAACCTGTCCGAAACCTTGAGCGCCGACTTCATCGACGCCCAATACCGCAAATGGAAAACCGACCCATCGTCGCTTTCGGATGGCTGGCAGTTTTTCTTCAAAGGATTCGAATTGGCCGGGGCGGCCGGGCCGGCGGATGCCGACCCGGCGCAGGCCCTGCGCCAGGCCAACGTGGGCGAATTGATCCGCCGCTACCGGGACCTCGGCCACCTGCTGGCCTGCATGGATCCATTGTCCGCCTGCCCGACATCTCACCCGCTTTTGGATCTCGACGCCTTTGACCTGGAGGCCTCCGACCTGGACCGCGCCTTTGCCGCACCCGGGTTGATCGAACAGACCGCGGCACCGCTGAAAGAGATCGTGGGCCGGCTGAAACAGACCTATTGCCACAGCATCGGCGTGGAGTACATGCACCTTCAGGATCCCGACGAGCGCCGGTGGCTTCAATCACGCATGGAGCCGGTGAATAACCGGGTCGAACTCACGGCTGGCGAACGGGTCGATATCTTTAGAAAACTATCCGCGGCCTCCCTGTTTGAAGCATTTCTCAACAAAAAATATGTGGGTGTGACGCGTTTCTCGCTGGAGGGCGGTGAAGCCCTTATCCCTTTCCTGGACGTGCTGCGCCGGCGGGCGGTTGAATCCGGGTGCCGTGAAATCATCTTCGGCATGGCTCACCGGGGACGCCTCAACGTGCTGCGCAACATCCTTGAAAAGCCGGCCGAAGAGATTTTTTCGGAGTTCGAAAGCTGCTACGATCCCCAGGACCTGGTGGGGTCCGGAGACGTCAAGTATCATATCGGCTATCTCACCGAACACAAGATGGACGACGGCGCTTCGCTTTCCCTCTATCTGGTGAGCAATCCCAGCCACCTGGAGGCGGTGGATCCGGTGGTGGAAGGCATGGTCCGGGCCCGGCAGGATCTGCTGGCAGCCGACGGCGACAAGGCGGTTCTCCCGGTGCTGCTGCATGGCGATGCGGCCTTCGCCGGGCAAGGCGTCGTGGCGGAAACCCTGAATATGTCTCAATTGAAGGGCTACCGGACGGGTGGGACGGTGCACGTCATCATCAACAACCAGATCGGCTATACCACCCTGCCCGAGGATGCCCGCTCCACGCGCTACTCGACCGATGTGGCCAAAATGCTCATGGTGCCGATTTTCCACGTCCACGGTGAAGATCCGGAGGCCGTGGTTCACGTGGCCCGACTGGCCGCCGACTACCGTTACCGCTTCGGCAAGGACGTGGTCATCGACCTGGTCTGTTATCGCCGGTACGGTCACAACGAAGGGGATGAACCCTATTTCACCCAACCGACCATGTACCAGCGTATCCGTGAGCGCCCACCGCTCAACCGGGTTTACGGCGACCGGCTGGTTGCCGAGGGCGTGTTGTCGAAAACAGATGCGGAGGAGATTGAACAGGACGTTACCAGCGGCCTCGATGCGGCCTACGAGGAGATCCACGGCGCCACCTGCCTTTTCCCCGAACCCCGGTTTTACCCGGAATGGGAGACGGTCAGCGGGTCGTATTCGCATGACCCGGTCGAGACCGCGGTGGACAGCCAGACGCTGGTCAACCTGGCCACCCGGCTGGCTGAGCTGCCCGAGGGGTTTACCGTCCACCCCCGACTGAAGGGCGTGCTCGACAAGCGGCTCGAAGCCGTCAACACCGGTGAAGGCATTGACTGGGCGGGTGCCGAAGCCCTGGCCTTTGCATCCCTGCTTGCCGACGGCCACACCGTGCGGCTGAGCGGCCAGGATGTGGGCCGCGGCACCTTCAGCCAGCGTCACAGCGTCCTCTGGGACTATGAGACGGGCCGATCCCACATCCCGTTGAACCATCTGGAAGCGGGACAGGCACCTTTCGAGGTGTATAACAGCCTGTTGGCCGAGGCCGGCGTGCTGGGGTTCGAATATGGCTACGCGGTCACCCGTCCCCAGGTGCTGACCCTGTGGGAGGCCCAGTTCGGCGATTTCGTCAACAACGCCCAGTGCGTCATCGACCTGTTTATCGCCAGCGGCCAGGCCAAGTGGCAGCAGTTGTGCGGATTGACCCTGCTGCTGCCCCACGGCTGGGAGGGGCTGGGACCGGAGCATTCCAGCGCCCGGCTGGAACGCTTTCTGCAACTTTGCGCCAACGACAACATGCAGGTGGCCAACCCGACCACCCCGGCGCAGTACTTTCATCTGCTGCGGCGTCAGATCGAGGCGCCGTTCCGCAAGCCATTGATCCTCATGACCCCCAAGAGCCTGCTGCGCCATCCCATGGCCGTCTCCTCGCTGAGGGAACTGACCCACGGACAGTTTTCACCGGTTCTGGACGATGCGGAAGCAGCCGCATCGGTAAAAAAAGTCATTTTCTGCAGCGGCAAGATTTACTACCAACTGATTGCCCGGCGACAGCAGATCAATGCCGCCGATACCGCCATCGTCCGGGTCGAAATGGTTTACCCCTTCCCTGAAAAGGCCTTTGAAGCGGTTATCGGCAGGTACAAAAAAGCCAAGGACTGGACCTGGGTACAGGAGGAACCTGAGAACATGGGCGCCTGGCAGTTCATGCGTCCCAGGCTGGCGGCGCTGCTGAAAAAACCCATCGGCTATGTCGGTCGCAACGCTGCGGCGAGCCCGGCCACGGGTTTTCCCAAGATCTACAAAATGGAGCAGGACGGCATCGTCGACCGGGCCGTCGGCACCCATAACCAGGCCCGGGGAATGGCAGGTTAACGGATGTCAGGGGACGGAATTCAGTCATCTGACATCCGACCTCGGTTAAGAATAGCGCCAAACCAACCCGACAAATGCAAAAAACCCAACGAACGCGATAGACTAACCAAGGAGCCCGCATGTCCATTGAAATCAAGATTCCCAGTGTTGGCGAGTCGGTCCAGGAAGCCGTCCTGGCCGAATGGTTCAAACAGGATGGCGACACCGTCCGCAAGGACGATCCCCTGTTTGTCATCGAAACGGACAAGGTGACCCTGGAGGTGGTGGCCGAGGCGGATGGCGTGCTCAAGATCATTGTTAAGGCCGGTGAAACCGTGTCCATCGGCGCCGTGGTCGGCTCCATTGAAGCCTCAGGTGCCTCGACTGAATCAAAGCCAACGACGAAAACCGAAAAGGACCGACCGGACAAGCCGGAACGAGACACGGACAAGGACAGCTCCGGCAAGGCCGAAATGCAGAAAGGGAAGGTACCAGAGGAGAAGACGGCCCCGGTTCAACCGGCTGCCAAAACTTCACCACCTAGCGCCGAAGACATTCCTTTGGCGCCGTCGGTGCGCCGGCTGATCGCCGAAAAGAACCTGGATGCATCGAAGATCCAGGGTACCGGCCCCGGCGGGCGAATCAGCAAGGGAGACGTACTGCTTTACCTGGAGAAGGCGCCCGCCGGCATTCCCGATGCGGCTCCCACCCCGGCGGTGCAACCGTCGGCGGCAGCCATGGAAGAGCGAAAACCCATGACGCCCATCCGCAAACGCATCGCCGAGCGGCTGCTGGAATCCAAGCAGAGCACGGCCATGCTCACCACCTTCAACGAGATCGACATGGCCCGTGCCATGGAAATCCGGTCCTTGTACAAGGAGGCCTTCGCCAAGCGCCACGGCGTCTCGCTGGGGTTCATGTCCTTTTTCGTCAAGGCATGCGTGGAGGCCCTCAAAGAGGTGCCCGAGATCAACGCCTTCATCGACGGCAGCGACATTGTCTACCACAATTACCAGCACATCGGTGTGGCCGTGGGGACCGAGCGCGGACTGGTGGTGCCGGTGATCCGCCACGCCGAGCGCCTGAGCTTCGCCCAGGTGGAACAAGCCATCGTGGACTACGTGACCAAGATAAAGGAGAACCGGCTGGAACTGGCCGACCTGGAGGGGGGCACCTTCACGGTGAGCAACGGAGGGGTTTACGGCAGCCTGCTCTCTACGCCTATTCTCAACATGCCGCAAAGCGGCATCCTGGGCATGCACAAGATCGAAAAGCGGCCGGTGGTGATCGATGAGCAGATCGTCATCCGCCCCATGATGTACGTGGCGCTCAGCTACGACCACCGCATCGTGGACGGCAAGGGTGCGGTGACCTTTCTCAAGCGGGTCAAGGAGTTTGTCGAAAACCCGGAACGCATGGCATTGGAGGTGTGAGATGGCACAGCAAGCACAGTTCGACCTGGTGATCATCGGCTCCGGACCCGGCGGATACGTGGCGGCCGTTCGTGCGGCTCAGCTCGGCATGAAAACCGCCGTGGTGGAAAAAGCCTCCCGGTTGGGCGGCGTCTGCCTCAACGTGGGGTGCATCCCCAGCAAGGCCTTGCTGGATTCCTCCGAGTACTATCACCTGGCCAAGGACCGTTTTGCCGAATACGGCATCAAGACGGGAAAAGTCTCTCTGGATCTGCCGGCCATGATGGCCCGCAAGGACAAAGTGGTGGAGGAGCTCACGGAAAACGTGCGCAAGCTGCTGGACGGCAACAATATCGAGATCATCCACGGCACGGCATCGATCCCGGCGCCCGGCTCCGTCGAGGTGGATACGGGCAAAAAGAAAAAGACGACCCTGTCGGCCAAATACATCCTGCTGGCCACCGGCTCCGAACCCATTGAAGTCAAGGGTCTGGAATTCGACGGCAAGCATATCGTCAGCTCCACCGAGGCCCTTTCCTTCGACACGGTGCCCAAACACCTGGGCATCGTCGGCGGCGGATACATCGGTTTGGAACTGGGCTCGGTGTGGAGCCGGCTCGGTTCCACGGTCACCGTCATCGAGATGCTGCCCACGATCGCCACCACCCTGGACGGCCAGGTCGGGCGGACCCTGGACCGGATTCTCAAGCGGCAGGGCCTGGAGTTCCGACTCAACACCAAGGTGGCCAAAGCCGCGGTGGCCGGTAAAAAGGTCAAGGCCGTGCTGGAAGGCAAGGAGAAGACCGAGGAGATGACCTTCGACCGGCTGCTGGTTTCCATCGGCCGGCGACCCCTCACCCGCGGTTTGGGAATCGAGGTGCTGGGCATCGACACCGATCCGAAAACCGGCCAGATCCTCGTGGATGAAACCTACCGCACCAGCGTCGACGGCATTTATGCCATCGGCGACCTGGTTCCCGGGCCCATGCTGGCCCACAAGGCTTCCGCCGAAGGCACCGCGGCGGTGGAATGCATGGCCGGCCGTGCCGGCGAAGTCAACTACGACACCATTCCCGCGGTGGTCTACACCTGGCCCGAGGTCGCCAGCGTGGGCCTGACCGAAGAGCAGGTGCGTGAAAAGGAGATCCCTTACTGCGTGGGCAGCTTTCCCTTCTCCGGAGCGGGACGGGCACGCTGCATGGGTGAAACCGACGGGTTCGTCAAGCTCATCTCCCACGGCAAGACCGACCGGATCCTGGGCGTCCACATCATCGGCCCCCGGGCGGCGGACATGATCGCCGAGTGCGTGCTGGCATTGGAGTTCGGCGCCAGTTCGGAAGATATCTCCCGCACCATCCATGGCCACCCCACCTTTGCCGAAGCGCTGCAGGAGGCGGCCATGAATGTGCGGAAATGCTCTATCTACGCCTCCTGAGCGCCAGCTTCAAAACGCCCCATTTCGACCCATCTCGGCGTTGGGCTCACATTTCAATCCTCGACGTAGCGCTGCTACGCCTGCGGGTGAAATGATCGCCCGCCTTGATCTTGGCCGAACTGCAACGTTTTGAAACAGGCGCTGTAGAAAAAAGAGCCAAGGCATGAGCAACCATCACCATAAATTGATGACAAAGCGATGATTACATCGGTCCTCTTCTCGGTGAAAGCCGGGCCTCAGGATCTTTATGGATGCCAGATCAAATATAGTATGTCTGAAGTTCAACGATTCATTTGCAGCCTGGTAGATACAGAAAGGAATCCGTATGAAAATACTCGGCATATCCGGCAGTCCCCGCAAAGAGAGCCAGTCCGGTGTATACAAGCTGGTCCAGACGGTGCTCGAGAACACCGGCGTGGACTATGAAATTGTCTCCCTGCGGGCAAAGACCATCTCCGGGTGCATCGCCTGCCTGGGGTGTGTGAAGGACAATGTCTGCAAGGTGGAAGACGACCTGGCCCCACTGCGCGAAAAAATCGTGGCCGCGGATGCCTATGTGTTCGGCGCACCCAATTACTACTCCACCCTCAATGCCGCCACCCATGCCTTGCTGGAGCGCTGGTTTCAGTTCCGCCATCAAACCGGCGACCTCCTGTGGGGCAAGCTGGCCGTGGCTGTGGGCGTGGGCGGCACCAGCGGCCGTTTTCCGGCAGACGAACTGGAAAAGTACTTTCTTTACAACTTCATCGAGACGGTGGCCAAGGTGACGGGACAGGGGGCCGCTTCGTGTTACAGCTGCGGGTACGGGGAGACCTGCCAGGTGGGCATTCCCAGCATGATTCACGGCAAGGGTGTCAAAATCACTCCTGACATGGTCCCGGATGTGGCCAGGCAGCCCAAGGTCATGGCTGCCGCTGTCGAGGCCGGAAAACGGCTGGGCAAGCGGCTGAAAGAGGGCCACGACCGCAAGGCCGTCACCCGGAAGATGCAGGAAAAGATGATGGCGATGTTCGCCTCCTCCGCTTGATCCGGCGGATCACTTCCGCTTCCATCCAGACACGTTTCTTTTCGATCCGTTCAATTTTAACAAGCAGGGCGGCCCTTGCGGAACCCCCTTTTCTGTTGAGAACCGCCTGCTGGGTCGGGCAGATGTACTGGATGCACATCCACGGCCGGATTCGCGGGGGCAGGCGACATCCGTGGTGGGTTAAAAACGGGCAGGCCGCTTTGGGCTCCGATGCCGCCTGGCAGGGCGGAATGGGTTCGTCGAGCAGGTGCAGAAACAGCAGATCACGAAAATCGATCCATACCGTGTGGTTGATACAGCAGGGTTCGGGGCAAAAGCGGCAGGTCCGGCGGCACAACGCCGCCATCAATGGCGTCAGTTCGTCAATTCCGCGGCGGATTTCCATGGCCACTGCGA
The DNA here is from genome assembly GCF_055467485.1 of Desulfosarcina sp. Taxonomy (NCBI): domain Bacteria; kingdom Pseudomonadati; phylum Thermodesulfobacteriota; class Desulfobacteria; order Desulfobacterales; family Desulfosarcinaceae; genus Desulfosarcina; species Desulfosarcina sp. Next base: position 43,234 of record NZ_JBUOIV010000026.1, read on the forward strand.
CCGCCATCCCCAGATCCCTGCGGTGGATTGCCAACAGGCGGGTCAGCGTGCAGTTCGAGTCCTGCCATTGCGGGGATTGGGAGACGACTCCGCTGCCTGACCAAAAGGGGGGGGTGATTTCTGCGAATGCGCCTTTCATTGCCAATCCTGCTCGACTACCTAAAACTGAATTCTAACGGATGTCGCCCTGCCGGTGCAACCCATAACCGCGCCACAGCGCCCGTGCAACCGGTTGCCTCCATGATGAACGCCATCGATCAATTGGTGTTAGATTATGATTTGCCCCTTGATTCTTTTACTATCGATGTTATTTTCAGGCCCAACGCATCGGCGAGGCAGGTGCGTGAGCCAAATTTTAAATGGATGCAACCGCCTTTTTTCAGGATGGATAAATGAAGAAAACAGACATCGACTATTTTCAAAATATGTTGCAGAACGAGCTTGATGCACTGCTGGCAAAGGCGGGGATTGCGGTGGTGGAACTGATCGGCTCGGTCTACACCAACGAGGCCGACCCGCTGGACCGGGCCACGGAGGAGGAGTCCCGCAACAATCAGCTGCGCATTCGGGGCAGGGAGAGCCGGTTGATCGCCAAGATCAAAAAGAGCCTCCAGGCCATTGAAGAGGGAACCTACGGCATCTGTGAAGAATGCGAGGAACCCATTGCGATTGACCGCCTGAAGGCCAGGCCGGTCACCAGCTATTGCATCGACTGTAAAACCAAGCAGGAGGCTTTTGAGCGAGTCACCGGCAATTAGCCGTAGTCTTGCCGGTCAGTGCTGCCCGCCTCCTGCCCGGGCAGGGCGTTGCCCACCCGATCGTTCCAGCTCGCCGTGATTTTCCCGCCTTTCATTCAGATCGTCTGCATCCATTTTGCTGGTGTCCCTTTCGTTGGAGACCAGACCGCAGAGTTGAAAAATTCTATGAATTGTCCGATGATGCCGTTAACGGTCCGGGGCGGATGTAATCGACGGAACCGGGTTTGTGGATTTCGTGCGCGCTAGCCGCGCCATCACTTTGGGAGGCGTCATGGAAAAGGACACGATACTGGTTGTAGATGACGAAACCGACCTGGTTCACGGTCTCCGGCGCATCCTTTCCATGGAAATGGATTGCCGGATCCTGACTGCCGAAAATGGTGTTCAGGCGCTTGATATCCTTTCGAACACGGCCGTTGACGTCGTTCTCGCCGACGTCCTCATGCCGCACATGGATGGACTCACCCTGCTTGAACGAATCAAATCCCGGGACCCGGCGGTGACGGTCATCATCATGACTGCATACGGTACAATCGAAAAAGCCGTGGAGGCCATAAAAAAAGGGGCATACGACCTCATCCAGAAACCCCTGGATGAGGAGCGGCTGGTCCACCTGCTCAGAAAAGGCCTCGAGTTGAACCGGCTGGTGCGGGAAAATGCCCGCCTGACCGAAGCGATTTCGCGAAAGGAAACCGTCGGCAGCATGGTGGGCCAGAGCCGGCCCATGCGGGCGGTGTTTGATAAAATCAATATGCTTGCCCAGTCGGACGTTACCGTGCTTATCCGCGGGGAGACAGGTACGGGAAAGGATCTTGCCGCCCGGGCAATACACAAACTCAGCCGGCGGGGACGCCGCGGCCTGGTTACGGTCAACTGTCCGGCCCTGCCGGAAACCATACTGGAGAGCGAGCTTTTCGGCTACCGCAAGGGTGCCTTCACGCATGCCGTTGCGGATCATACCGGCATGTTCGACCAGGCCAACGGCAGCTCCATCTTTCTCGACGAAATCGGGGACCTGACGCTCCCGGTCCAGACCAAGCTGCTGCGGGTTTTACAGGACAAGGAGATCCGGCCCCTGGGCTCGAACCGGAGCCACCTGGTGGACACACGCATTCTGGCGGCCACCAACCAGGATCTCGAGCTGAAAATAACCCAGAACCGCTTCAGGGAGGATCTGTTTTACCGACTGAACGTGGCCACATTGACCCTGCCCCCTCTCGATGCCATCCGTGAAGACATCCCCCTTCTGGTCGCTCATTTTCTGGATCGCGTGGCACGCGAACAGGACAAGGCCAGAAAAACGGTCGCCCCTGAAGTGCTTGACCACCTGATGGGCCAGGAATGGCCCGGAAACACCCGTCAGCTGGAAAACCTGATACGCGGCTGGTATGCGGTGCTGCCGGATGCACAGATCACCTCCCGCCACCTGGCGGCGGAGGTCTGCCAGGTGGTGCGCCCAGTCGCCGATATCAACCTGGACGAGCCCTATCAGGACCTCAAGGAAAAGGCCATCGAATCATTCACCCTGACGTACCTGAACCGGTTGCTCGGCAGGACCGCGGGCAACGTCTCGGCCGCCGCGCAGCTCAGCGGAATGAAGCGCCAGTCCCTCCAGAAAATCATCAAACGCTATGGCATCGATGTGCAGCAGCTGCGCTCGTGATTGCGGCGGGTGGGCGCGAAACGATGTGACGCTGCTGCCGGCTTCACAACCGCTGCGCCGCGGACGACCGACCGGCATGTCAGATGGTGCGGCGGTTAATCAAATCGCTGGATTCAGCGCTTCTTTATGGTCATCTGTTTGATAAGCTCAGGCAGTTGCCTTTGGGCTGCCCATAAGCGCAAGGTCTGTCGATGGTCGTCGGCAGGAAGCCCGAGAAGGGTTTTCCCCGGTGCGACATCACTGACGACGCCGGCGTTGCCGCCAATCCTGGCCCCGTCACCAACAGTCACATGGTCGCTGACGATCGCCCTCCCGCCCATCATCACACCATCACCCAAAGTCACGGATCCAGCCAAGCCGGACTGCCCGGCCATCACACAGGATCGACCCAGTCTGCAATTGTGGGCAATTTGAACGAGGTTGTCTATCTTCGTGCCGTCGCCGATCGACGTGGCACTGAACTTGCCCCGGTCGACACAGCTTCCCGCGCCAATTTCGACGCCGTTTCCAATTTCGACGGTACCGATCTGCGGGATCTTGACCAAGCCCCGACCATCGGGTGACGGGCGATAACCAAAGCCGTCGGCACCGATGGTCACATTCGGGTGGATGATGCAGTCGCTGCCGATACGGCATCGTTCGCGGATGACCGCACCGGACCAGATTACCGTTCCACTGCCGATGCGGGTGTCATCCATAACGGTGACGTTGGGATAAAGCCGGACGCCCGGGCCGATAACCACACCGGGCCCGATATAGCAGCCGGCCCCGATGGCAGCCTCCGCGCCGATCGTGGCGGTTGGATCGACCACCGCGGTCGAATGGATGCCGACCGCACATGACGGCGGTGGCGGCTCGAACATCTGAAGGACCTGTGCCAAGGCCAGATCGGCGTCGGCAACACGCACAAGCGCACGTCCCTGTTCCGGCCGGACATCCAGGCCATCCTTGACGATTGCCGCCGACGCCCTGGATTCGTACCACGGCTTGATATATTTTTTCTGGCCGATAAAGGTCAGCTGGTTTTCCATTGCCTCCAGGACTTGCTCCACACCGGTGATCAGGATTGCCGGGTTGCCGGTAAGTGTACCGCCAATGGCCTGGCTAATCGCCTGGATTGAAAATCGCTTCATCATTGCTCCTTCATAATGAGTCTGGTTTGGGGTCCATCGCATTCACAGCCCATGGCAGTAATAGCATCAACCCGGTTTTTTAAATATAGACAATCTCAACACCTGCGAAACCCTGTCCGGCCATGGCGGCCAGCATCGATTGAACGTTCCCCCGGCAAACCGAGGGGAACGTTCACCGTAAGGGTAGAAAGTCGATCTTCAGTTCGCGCGCCAACCGCGCCGCAAGCGACGGGAAATGCGCTCGTTATCGCGGTTCACCAGATGCGCAACCGTTTGAATGGTTGGATGTTAACTCAGAATGCCGGCAATCCCACGGCGGTCTTTTTTTATAAGCGCCTTCCGTTTTCTGAACCCTGCACGCCGGCTTTACGGAAAGATGGTTTCGGCAAGCTGCCGACGCAGGCTGATGACGCTCTCTTCCATGAGCTTGATGATGCCGTTGACATCGTCGGTGGTTTTTTCAAGGTGGGGTTTGAGGGCTGCATCGAAATCCCGCTCCACCTGGTTCAGGCGGTTGAGGAAGAGCAGGTAGTTGGTGCGGGTTTTGTAGGTGGATTTGACCAGCTCGGGGTAACTGCTGCCATGGGCGAGGATCAGGTCCCGATAGTGTGCGACGAGCAGGGTCACCCAGGGGCGGTAGCCGTGCCGGGTCTTCTCCGGGATGTCGGAAGCCTGAACCAGCGCCTCGATGTCAGGATCGTTACCGTTTTCGGCGGACCGCAGGGCTTCGTCGAGCGCCCGTTGCCGCGTGATCAAAAAATTTGCGGCAAAGGTCTTGCGGCCTTTGGCGTACCGTTTCAACTGCCAGAAATAAAAAATGAAGAACACGGGGATGAGGATCATCCAGACATCCAGTCTGGGCTTGTCGATCACCCGGTTGGAAACCTGGGCGGCAAACCGCTTTTCGTCTGCCAGGATCAGATCCCGTTTGTGGGTCAGGGTCAGTGCGTCGGTCATGCGGCTCACTCGGGCAGGTATCGGAAACCGATGCACAGCAGGACGAGACAGGAGACGATGCCCGAGATAAACGGCCATGTCAGGCCGAACGCGTCCGGTGCACCCGTTTCAAGGGATTGCCGCAGGTACTTCTCCCCGGTATAGGCCCCTTCGATTTCCGTGTAGAAATACGCCCCGGAGTCGATGTCGTTTTCATCGATGACCTGAACGATCTCGTCCATGCTGTAGATGTAGTGCTGAAGCCAGGGGCCTACCACCACGGCGAACAGCCAGAGCGATAAAAAGGTGATCCCCAGGATACCCCAGGCCTTGGCGCGGGGCATGGGCCGGTTGTCGGTCGCTGTCGCTGATTCCATCGGAATCGTCTTCCTTTCGGTAGTCCGCATCGATGAATGCCCCCGGCGGCAAGTGCCGCCAGGGGCAGTATACTTTCACCATATATCGTTTAGATGGTGGCGGTCAACTCGGGGAAGACCACGTAGAACATGATGTAAGCCATCACCAGGGTCAGTATCAGGTTGAAGGACTGTCCCACCACGTAGAGGATAAAGGGCTTGCCGCCGACCAGGTGTTCTTTCAGCTCACGGAAGTTGGTGGCCAGGCCGATGCTGACGAAGGAGAGGCAGAAGAACCATCCGCGGAACAGGTCGCCCATGCCCTTGACAACGCCCTGGTCGATCATGGCCGGTCCCATACCGTCCACCTGGCTGTTGAAGGAAGTGTAGACCAAAGAGAAGATGATCGAAGCGCCGATGAAGCCGAGGACGAACTTGGGAAAGCGGTACCAGATCTCGATGGCGCCGACTTTCTGTCCCGTTTCGGCGGTTTCCACGCGGGTGGTGAAGTACAGGGCCACGAAAAAGGCGATGACGCCGATGAGCACGTTCTGGATCATCTTGATCGTGGCGGCCACGTACAGGGCCTTTTCACCGAGGAAGGCACCGGCCGCAGCCACGGCGCCGGTGGCGTCGATGGTGCCGCCCATCCAGGCGCCGCCCAGGATCAGCTGCTTGTCGACCGGGAAGGTGGCCTTGATCACCGCCGGCATGACGATCATCATGATCGAGGTGAAGACCAGGGAGAGGCCGACGGCGAGGGTCAGTTCCTCCTTTTTGGCCTTACAGGCCGCCGCCGTGGCGATGGCTGCGGAGACGCCGCACACCGACATGTCCGAACAGATGGTGGCGTTGAGGCGCTTCGAGGGGATCTTGATGACCTTCTGGCCGAACCAGTAGGTGAGCAGCCAGACGGTGGGGGTGACCACCCAGGCCACGAAGATGCCGGCGGTGCCGATGGTGATGATTTTTTCAAATAGGATGCTGGCACCCAGAAGCACCAGGCCGGTCTTGATGTAGTACTCGGTCTGCACGGCCGGCATGGCCCACTTGGGGGTTCCCACGGTGTTGGAGATGAGCATGCCGAAGAAGATGGCCCAGGCGGCGTATCCGATGCCGTATTGCTTCATGGTGGCCTGGCTGCTGGCTAGGTAGGCGAGCACGGCGATCAGGAAGACGAAGATGAAGCCGATCACGAACTTGCCGAAATCCTTGCCCATGGCCTTCATGCCGATGCCGAAGAAGACCGCGAAACTGACGCACAGGAAAGCGAGCCAGCCGATCTGGTTGTAAGGGCTGACCTTGGTTTTGCCTTTGGCTTTGCTGGCCGCCAGATGGGCGTTGCGCCATTTGGCGATAGAGGCTTTGGCCTCGGCATTAAGGGCGGGGTCACTGAAGCCGGCAGCCTCGGCGGCGGCCTCGGCGGCCGTGGCCAGGGCCAGCGCCTCGCTTTCGGGAACTTTGGCCTTGTCATACTTGGCAACGGCCTTGGCCTTTTTGGCATCGGCCTTTTCCTTGCTCATGAAAAAGGCGTCCATGGGGTTGGTGCTCCAGCCGTGGGTCTTTTTCGAGAAGGTGGACATCCATTTGCCGGCCGGAATCGAATTGGCCTTGACCCCTTTTTTAGCATCGTACATCTGATACCAGGCAATGGTCTTGAACTTGTCGGTGCGCTGGGCCTGCTGGGCATACTTGGCCTCGATGTCCATCAGTTTGGATTTCACCGCTCCGGCGTGGGGAAAATAGAGCACAGCCCCGGCCAGGAGAATGAAAAAGCCAAGCCAGATAGCCCACCAGTCTTCCTTCTTCCACAGTTCCGACCACTCCCATTTGCCGACGTCTTTGACGACCTGGCTGTCTGAGTTCGCTGCCATCTAACTCCTCCTTTGGTGATTAGAGATATGTTGGATCAAGGGACCCCGGGTCCCGGTTTAAATTTCAGGCGATCGGGCCGCAGCATCACGCTGACGTTTAAGCATCATAAAAAAGCAATATGAGTGCCATTTTGTGGTATATTGAAAAAATATAATAATAACAAGGTTCTATGTTGAGTATCAGCGGCGTGGATTGGCGGCGGGATGCCACCTTCAGGCGGCATCCGTTTTTAGCAATGCTGGCAATTACAGATGAAGTTGCATGGTAGATATATTTAAAAATACATAAAAAACAGATGAATATATATATTCGCCCTGCTGTTTGGAGCGCCTGCAGCCTTCAGGCGGCAGTGCTGCACGAAGGCTGCAGATGTTTATGCGGTCGAAAGCGACCATCCCTGCCTTCATGGTTGATCGGCGGGAAGCAGGATTTTGAACGTGGTTCCTTTTCCGTGGTCGGAATCCACCGTGATGCTTCCTTTGTGTTGCTGGACGATGCCGTAGCTTACCGAAAGCCCAAGTCCGGTGCCTTTTTCCGGCCCTTTGGTGGTGAAGAAGGGATCGAAAATCTTGGAGATGTTTTCCTTGGAGACGCCCTGTCCGGTATCCGATATGGCGATCGCCAGTTGCTTGCCGTCTTTTACCAGTCCTGTTTTTATGGTAATCCGGCCGCCATCCGGCATGGCCTGACTGGCGTTGATCAGCAGGTTCATCAATACCTGTTTGATCTTGTTGCCGTCCACCGTTATCCGGGGCAGTGTCGCATCGAATTGCCGTTCGATGGTGAACTTGTCCTTTTGAAGTTGAAGATCCAGCACACTGACCACCTCTTCGATGCAGGCGTTGATGTCGGTTTTATTCATGCGGGGCTCGGCGGCCCGGGAAAAGTTGAGCAGCGCTTCGACCACCTCACGACACTGGTCGGTGTGCTTGCGGATGATTCCCACGTCGGCAAGGATCTGGGGGTCCGGTGGCTGCGACCTGGCGATCAGGTTGGCATAGCACTGGATGACGCCCAGCGGGTTGTTGATCTCGTGGGCCACGCCGGAGGCCAACTGGCCGATGGAGGCCAGTTTTTCCGTCTGGGCCAGGTACTTGTCCATCCGTCGCATTTCGGTGACGTCCCTGAGCATGGCGGTGATGCCCGCAACGGCGCCGTTTATACCCCGTCTGGCGGTTGCCGAGACCATGATGGACATCTTGTTGCCTTGGCGGTCCACCATTTCCACCTCCAGGCCGTTGACGAACCCCTTCTCCTCGATCTCACGGGAAAACCTGGCAGCATCCCGCGTGTCGAAGAATATCTGGAAGTAGGTTTCCATGGACAGGGCTTCGGCGCGGTCCATGAAGCCGAACAGGGCGATGCCCGCCGAATTGATATCCCTGACCCGCTCCTGGTCGTCGATGATGATGATGGTGTCCTGGCTGGTCTCGAACATGAGCCGGTACTTGCTTTCAGAGGCTTTCAGGTTGTTGTGGGTTTGCTGAAGCTCGAGGGCGGCGATTTCGAAGGCCCGTTTCAACTGGTCCACCTCGTCACCGGTTGTCAGGGGCAGCACCACGTCGTCACCGCTCGTCGGACCGGGTATATTGCGAAAGGTGGACAGCAGGCCTTTCAACTCCAACACGACGGTCCGGTTGAACAGCAGGTAAAAAAGCCCCCAGAGGAAAAACAGGGAGACGATGGCCACCAGAAAAGTGAGCCAGGCCGCTTCCTTGATCCTGACGAAACTGAAGCCCACCGGGATGTAAATCGTATCGGCGGCCACCACGTCCCCTTCCCGGTAGCCGTACCCCCCGGCGATGCCGTAGATATCTTTCATGTCGGCCGGCGCATCCGCCGGCACGCCGTGGCATTGCAGGCACTCGCTTTCCGCATAGATGGCGCGCATGCGGGCGTAATAGGCTTGTCCGGTCTTGGTGATCATGCCCTGCCACTGGTCATGGCCCCGGTTGTCGGCGAACCACTTGAGCATCTGCTTTTCAAATCCGTCCGCCTGGTTGATCGGGTTCATCGGATTGGCGGCCGCCCGCCGGTATTCGAATTCCGGGAAGCGCTCCCGGATGCGGGACATGACTTCCCGTCCGACATAGGAGGTGGACATGGCCTGGGGCATGAAGCCGTCGGCCGGCATCAGCGCCGCCACATGAGGGCGCAGCACATCCTTGACGTAGGTGCGGGTGGCATCGGCCGCACTTTCAAGGAGCTGGGTCTCCTTGTAGATTTCATTTTCGACCATTTCCTTCAGGAAGTGATAGGCGATGGTTGCGGCGGTGACGCAGTACAGGAAAAGGATGCAGCCGGCACCGAACTGGAATTTGGCTTTTACCGAAAGCTTTTTCATGAGCGACGTTCCCCTGTGATCGAAAATTGCGCGGTTGACGTACGCGTACTTCCTGATCATTATACAAAACGTAATGCTTAGGCAACCACTTGAGGGATGGCGAGCGACGCCTCGTCTACACCATTTACGGGTAAGTTCACATGATCTGGCCATTCGGCAGTAAAAAAAGCCACCCGGGCAAGGCCGGGCCGGCCCGCTCACAAGCGCCTGCACCCGAACCCGCACGTACCTGGCGGATGCTGCAGGTGGAGCCGTCCCTGACCTGCAACCTGGAATGCGTCATGTGCCCGTGGCGGGGGGAATCCGGACGGTCGGATGCATCCGGCCTGATGGATCAGCGGGTGTGGGAGGCCGTCAGGCCATGGCTGCACGAGGTGGAGATGCTCGATTTCACCGGTGGCGGCGAGCCGCTGCTGCAACCCCGCCTGCATCGATGGATACAGGATGCCGCCGATGCCGGCTGCCGTGCAGGCTTTTTGACCAACGGCACCCTGCTGACCCGTGAGCGGGGCCGCCAACTGCTCGACGCCGGTCTGGACTGGATCGGCTTTTCCTTGGACGGTGCCACCGCCGAGGTTTACGAAGCGATCCGGCCCGGTGCCGATTTTAAACAAATCTGCGCCGGTATCGCCGATTTTTCCCGCCTAAAAACGGACCACCGACCGCGGATCATCCTCAACTTCGTGATGATGACGGTCAATGTGCACCAGCTGGCGGATCTGGTGCACCTGGCCGCCGATATGGGAGTGGATCGGATCAACTTCAAGCAGTGTGACGTGATCCGTGCCGTCAACCAGCAGGCATTCGGACTGTTCGGTCAGCGCCGCGAAAAACGAATTGTCGCACTGGAAGCGCAATTGAAAAAGGCCCGCCGTCTGGCTGAGCGGCTGGGGCTGGAAACCACCGCCTTTTCGTTTTACCCCGAACAACTGCCCGTGTGCGGCCAGGATCCGGTTCACTCCCTGTTCATTGCCAGGGACGGCAGCGTGGCGCCATGCATCAACACGGCATACGGCGGTGCGAGCCGGTTTTTTGAGAATCCGGTGATGCTGCCCCGCCTGATTTTCGGCCGGCTGCCGCAGCAGGATTTGATGGATGTCTGGCGGTCTGAAGGATGTGTTGCTTTCCGCGACCGGTTCGTGCAGCGGGACCAGGCCTACAGCACTGTCCTGGGCCGCAGCCAGTTCGAGGCCTCATTCATCAAGCTCGAAGAGGCATTTGCGTCGGCAAGGGATGCCATGCCGCCTGCCACGGAAGGGTGCCGGGTCTGCCACTACCTGTATGATGTCTGATAACGGATGACGCAGGGCCGAATGCAAATTGGCGCGAAAAGCGTTCCGAAACAGGGCAGCCGGGGACGGGCAGTGGGCCGGACGGTGTCCATCCACGATCGGCTATACGCCTTCCTGCACGGAGCGGTCCGTGTGGTGTGGCGATTGCGAACGCTTGGCCGTCCGGTCGATTGTTGACAGGCATAGCGCATTGCCTGCCAGAATGACAACCACACCCGCCACGGCGGGCAGCGACCATTGGTAATCTTCAAACACGGTGGAGATGGCCAGGGCGATGATGGGAAACAACAAGGTGGCATAAGACGCCCGATCCGCACCGATGTTGCCCACCAGCGTCAGATAACAGCCGAAGGCGATCACGGAACCGAACAGGGCCAGGTAGAACAGAGAGACAATATACGGTGCAGACAGATCGATAGTGAAGGATTTCCCCGCGATGAGGGCGGCCGACAGCATGAGCAGCGTCCCGTAGACCATGCCGTAGGCGTTGGTCTGGACCACGGGCAGGCCATGTTTCTGGTTGCGGGAGGAAAGGATGTTGCCGAAGGAGGCCAAAAGGGTAGCGGCCATGCTCAGCACGAACCCCCTGAAGCCGTCGTCGGCCAGGCTGAAGCCGGACAGTTCGGGCCAGAACACCAGGCAGATACCCGCGATGCCCAGCACCGCGCCGCCGATCACGTTGGCCCGCACCGGGGTTTTCAAAAAGACGCGACCGTTGAGAATATTCCAGAAGACGATGGTGGAAAACATCACCGCGACGATGCCGCTGGTCAGGTGCACCTCGGCCAGGTAGAAGAGCCAATAGTTGACCGCAAACAGGCAGGTGCCCTGGAGGGCGATGAACAGGTGGTCGCGCAGGGCAAAACGCATGCTCAAACCCCGCAGACCGCACCAGGCGAACAGCAGGCCCGACGCCAGGCAGAAGCGGTAGATCACCGACACCAGGGGGTCCACCTCGCCCAATTGGAACTTGATTCCCAGCCAGGTCGACCCCCAGACCAACACCGTAACGGCATAAAGCGACAGATTTCTGATCAATTGGGCACTCTCATTGTTTGTGTTGCGTCGGGGCTCCTGGTCCCAGGGCAGGATCTGCATTGTGCAGCCGATACAAACCCTGCCTATCACCCCGTCGGTACCAGGTACAGATGCAGAATCCAAACTAAAAACGCATAACAGCGTGGCGGCCCCCAGAAACGCGATTCGGAAAGCCAGCAATTGCGGAAATGGGTTCGTCATCGGCTTGAAATTGACAAATCACCGCGATTCTGGCAAGTTGCACCGATCTTGATATGGAGACTGCCGGCTGTTCCGAAACGCCTCAACCCTTTTACACGCATTGCGAAGCCATGAGCGTAGACGTGATCCTGACTCATCCCCGATTGAAGCTGTTCCTGGCCCTGTCCCGCACCCCCCACGGGGTTATCGATATTGCCACCCCGGCATTGGCGGCGCTGTTGTGCCTGGGCCACTTTCCCCCGCTCGTCACCACGGTTCTGGGGGTGATCACCGTCTTTGCCGGGTACACGGCCGTTTACGCCCTCAACGATCTGGTGGACTATCGCACGGACAGAGAGAAAGTCCGCGTGGGCGGATACGGAGACGGTGAGAATTTCCTGGACGGCGTGCTGGTTCGCCACCCGCTGGCCAAGGGGGTGCTGAGCCTGCCCGAGGGCCTCCTGTGGGCCGGGGGATGGGCCCTGGTGGCCATGATCGGGGCCTGGCTGCTCAATCCGGTTTGCTTTTTCATCTTCCTGGCCGGGGGGCTGCTGGAGGCGGTCTACTGCCTGTTGTTGCGGGTGACGCCCCTGCGGGCGATGATCAACGGCATCGTCAAGTTCCTGGGTGCCGTGGCCGCCGTCTATGCCGTCAATCCCCAGCCGCCGATTCTATTTCTCATCGTCCTGTGCGGCTGGGTTTTCTTGTGGGAAATTGGCGGGCAGAACATACCCAACGACTGGACCGACATCGAAGAGGACCGCCGCTTCAAGGCCAGGACAATCCCTGTGAAACTGGGGCTGGCGCGGGCCGGCCTGCTGGCTCTGGCCTGCCTGGTGGCGGCTTTCTTTTTAACTTTTCTGCTGGCGTGGATGTCGCCGCTGACCCTCGGTCCCCTTCATCTGCTGGCCCTGGCGTGTCTGGGCGCCTGGCTGCTGCTGCTGCCGGCCTTGCGGTTGGTTGAAGCCAACGACCGAAAGCAGGCCATGGACCTTTTCAACAAGGCCAGTTATTTTCCCTTGAGCGTGTTCATTGTCGTCGTTATCCGCTTGGTGGTCTTCTGACCCGTCAAGGACTGCTTTTTTTTGACAACGGCAGGACACCTTCACCCGACCCGTTGAACCCTCGGATCCTCGAGCCCTATCAAGTGCTTTATGGGGCGCCAATCCGGGCCGCGAATCGCCGATTCTATATACTATCGCTTTACTCCCACATGCGCCACACTGATCCCATTGGTCATTGACGTCCATCGAACGTCGCGCAAACCGATATCCGTGAGCATGGCTGCCAGTTCGTCGGGCAGGGGGAACATGCGGATCGTTTCGGGCAGGCAGGCGTAGGATTCGGCCGATCCCGCCAGCAACTGGCCCAGGGCGGGCATGACGTTGAACGAGTAGAAATCATAGAGGCCGCGGAACACGGGATTGGTGGGCTGCGAGAATTCCAGGCACAGGAACCGCCCGCCGGGCTTGAGCACCCGGACCATCTCGGCAAAGCCTTGTTTCAGGTGGGTGAGATTGCGGATGCCGAAGCCCACCATGGCGCAGTCGAACGTGTCGTCCGGAAAAGTGATGCGCTCGGCGTCTCCCTGAACGTAGCCGATGTGGGCGAGTGCAGGAAAGGGGTCGATCTTGTGACGGCCGGCCTGAATCATGGCGTAGTTGATGTCGTAAATCGTCACCTGACCCGTCGGGCCCGAGCGCCGGGCCGCCAGGATGGCCAGGTCGCCGGTGCCGCCGCACACATCCAGCACCCTGTCTCCTGGCCGGACGCCGAGCATGCGCACGGCGGCGCGTTTCCACGCATGCTGAATGCCGAAGCTGAGCAGTGAGTTCATGAAATCGTATTTGGGGGCCACCCGGTTGAAGTGTATGCGAACCGCCTCCACCTTCTTGTCCTCATCCAGCTCGCGGATGCCGAAGCGGGCCTTGCCGGTGGTGCGAACGTGATCGTCCAGCTGTTCCTGCCGTTTCTTACCGTCAAACCATCGTGGATTGTTCCAGAGGGCCATGGTTTTCCTTTCTGACGTGCATCAGGTAGTTCATGCGGGTGCTGCGGCAAAGTGCCGCACGCCCGCCGAAGGGGATGTAGCGCAAGCCGGACAGATGCTCAAGCTTCAGGCCGACGGCCGCCCCCCAGTGGATCAGCTCTGCGGGTGTTACCAGCTTGCGGTAGTCGTGGGTGCCCTTTCTGACGATGCCCAGCACACGCTCGGCGGCTACGATCACCAGCAGCCAGGAGAGCCAGGTGCGATTGACCGTGGCGAAGAAGACGTCTCCACCGGGCTTTACCAGTCGGGCGCAGGCGTCGAGGATGGATGCCGGCCGGGGCACGTGCTCGAGCAGTTCCATGCAGACCACCACGTCGTAGTGCCCGGGCTTTTCGTCGGCATGGGATTCGGCCGTGGTCCGGTGGTAGTCGATGGTCAACCCGCGGGTGTGCATGTGCGCCCGGGCCACGGACAGGGATGCCTCGGCCATGTCGATGCCGGTGACGCGGGCCCCGCAGGCGGCCAGCGACTCGCTCAGCAGCCCGCCGCCGCAACCCACATCCAATACCTGCCTTCCCGTCAGTTCGGTCCGGTCGCGCACATAGGCCAGACGCACCGGGTTGATGTCGTGCAGGGCCTTGAATTCGCCCTTACGATCCCACCAGATGTCGGCCATGGCCGAAAAACGGGCGATTTCGTCGGCGTCGATGTTGTCGGTTGGATTCATAACCGATCCATTATTTCCCTGTGGGGGCGGCATGATGAGGCGATCTCCCTCGACCCTCCGGGGGGAGAGGATCCGGGTGAGGTTAGCCGTTCACCCATCGCCATCCTCATGTTTTGACAGGTAGGTGGAATAGCAGATGGCCGGAAAGGGATCAAGGAGATGGTCAAAGAAAGGGGTGTCGCCTTGCGAACGGATTGCCGCGATCGATGATTGTAGAGGGTCAATGCTCCCACACGGCCCGGACGCTCTCAATGGCCGCGCAGACCACAGCCTCTTTTTCCCGTTTGCGATGGTAGACAAAATTCAGATCGATGGTGCCGACGACTTCTTTCCAGACAGCCGCCTTGCCGGCCCGCTTGTATTCCATGGCTTCATCTTCGATCATGATCGCCAGGCCGATGCCCGATGTCACCAGGGTGGCCACCACCGGCTCCTGGTCGGCGATGGTCACTTTCACCGGTTTGAGGCGGCGTTTTTCGAAGGCTTCCGTGGCGATGGTGCAGAAAGTGCAGTTGGGCGGCGTCCAGACCCATGGCATGGCGGCCATCTCTTTCCAGCCGGCGCCGGACAGGCGGTCCGCCCAGGCCACCGGACCCACGACGCGAATGTTGCAGCGTTTCAGAAGCATGGCGGTAATGTCGCCGTGCGGAGGCTCCCCGTAGACAAACCCGGCGTCGATGCGCCCCTTGGTCAGGTCCTCGAACTGCTGCCAGGTCCATCGCTGGAGCAGGTGGAAATCGAGCCGGTTGTGAGCGCGCTGCAGGTAGGAGAGCAATCTGTCGATTCGGAGGTAACGGGGGTCGATATGCAGCCCTATCCTGAGCGTGCCGGTCACCTCCTCCTTGAGCACGCCGGCCTGATCACGGATATTGTCGATCATGGAAAGGGCTTCGGCTGCCCGGGTTTTCAACACCGAGCCCTCTTCGGTGAGTCGCATACCTTTGGGGGTGCGGGTGAAGAGGATCAGGCCCAGTTCTTCCTCCAGGTTCTTGATGTGGGCGCTGACAGCCGGCTGGCTGGTGTTCAGGCGTTGAGCTG
This sequence comes from Desulfosarcina sp., assembly GCF_055467485.1. Lineage (NCBI taxonomy): Bacteria > Pseudomonadati > Thermodesulfobacteriota > Desulfobacteria > Desulfobacterales > Desulfosarcinaceae > Desulfosarcina > Desulfosarcina sp. Next base: position 58,564 of record NZ_JBUOIV010000026.1, read on the forward strand.
CCCGGGTCAGATGGCCCTCTTCAGCTACGGTGATGAATGTTTTCAGGTGATAGAGTTCCATGGTGGTCTGCATCATGTGCGTGTGGAGAAGGTTCGGACTTTAACGATAAGGCCACGAACTGTCAATCAGCTTTTGTGAAGCCCCCTATCCGTTCTTACGATTGGATTTATGCGAGCAGCCGGTTTACACCCTGACCATCGACAGGACCGCACCCCAGTCAACAGACGGTCCCCGGGGGGTCACCACACCCGATACCGATGGTCAGGAGAACGATTATGGATGTCAGATGGTTTTCAAGGTTGGCTTACCTTTTCCAGCCGGAGCACTCTCTTCGGCTTTACTGTGAAAAATGCACCCCCGCGCCTGCGGTCCGGCCTGCAAGGCAGGCACCCGGATTTTCCGCCAAGGCCCTGTTCTGGACGGCGGTTTCCATCGCTGCCGGGCTGGCCATCGGGCAACTGCAATGAGGGCAGGGGGGTATCGAAAGGAGATGCACATGATGAATACGAGCGAGTTGGTCCACCACGATCGAGAACGTCCACCCCGCTTGGGACATCACCCAATGCTTTCCGCCAGCTTCGCCGAACGAATGGTCAACATCGCCGGTCTTGAATACGGAGATACGGTGGTGTGCATGGGTGATACGGGATCCGCCATCGAATCGGCAGTCGTCAACAGGGGCGCCCTCCTATCCCTTTGCGCATCGGATGCCGACAAAAGGACGGCAAGGAATGTGTTGCGGTTGTTTTGGCCTGCCCGATCCGATGCCGTGCTCTGGGCAGCGGATTTGTCCCGTCAAAATGCACTGGCTGGATCGCTGACGTCTATCGGCAGGCACCTTCGTCGCGGCGGCCGGCTGGTGATGTGGGCCACTCAGGACAGTTGCCTCAGAGCGCCGGCCTGCCCGGAACCCATGCAGGGCCTTCTCGCCGCAACCGGCTTTATCAGTGTCATTGTCGGCCAGATTTCATCGGATATCGGCGACCGGACCGTGGCGACAGGTATTCTTGGTGCAAATGCCAAAAAACGATAAGCGTGGAGGGCAAACCGTGAGCATAATGGTCGTCAATATCAATGAGAAGTTCAGGAAAATCGATTCGCTGCATTCCTACAAAATCATTGCCCGGATGAACGCGTATTATTTCAAGCTGGTGCGCATGAAAAGAGAATTTATCTGGCACCGACACCCTGATACCGACGAAGTATTCATGGTCATCGATGGGAATCTTCAAATTGACTTGAGAGATGAACGCCTGCAGATAAGAAAGGGAGAAATGGTTGTGATTCCCAGAGGCGTTGAGCATAAACCCTCCTGCACGCAAGAGTGCAGGATTCTGCTCATCGAACCGGCAGATACGGTCAACACCGGAGATGCCGGGGGGGAGTTGACCGACCATGCCCTGGAATGGATCTGAAGTCCATCCGGCAGGGAAGAATCCGTTTACGCAAACCCGACAGGCGGAACCTTCAGGTTCGGTTGTGGTTTTGACGCGCAAACACCTTGACCGGTGGCGGCAGAACCGTTATCCATTGTCTATTCGCGACCGCATTAAAACGGCCATGCCGTAATGATCGACAAGTACCTGGAGGAAACATCGTGGTTTACGAGGCGTTTCATCCCATCCCGGCACTCAAGCCATATGTCCGCTCCCTGTATTATTTCGCGGGCGACGCGGGTGGCACCGATGACCCGCACACCTTTTGCTTTCCTTCGGATGGCGGGTCCGAGCTGATTCTCAACCTGGGCGACCCATTTACGGCCGGCAGCTGCGAGGCCCGCCTGCAGACCTTCTCGGGTTTCAACATCATCGGCCCGTTGTCCTGCCACCTGCTGACGCGAACCGCCGGTCTGGCCGCCTTTGTGGCCGTCCGCTTCCGGCCCGGGGGAATGGCGCCCTTTTTCGAGGTGCCGTCTCACGAGCTGACCGATCGAATTGCAGACATCGACACCTTCTGGGGACCTTACGGCAAACAGATCGAACAGCGCGTCCGGGAAGCCGCAACACCTGCAGGCGCGGTAGCCCTGATCCAAACGGCGCTGCGTGCCAGACAATCCCATCGATTTCCCACCGACCGGTGCATGCAGCGTGCGATCGACGACGTGTTCAGCAGCCGGGGCCGGCTGCAGGTCGGCCACCTGGCCCGTTCAGCCGGCCTGAGCCGCCGTCAGTTCGAACGGCGCTTCAAACGGACGGCCGGGCTTTCTCCCAAGCGCCTGTGCCGCATCGCCAGGTTCGCCAGTGCATTCGACCCCGCCAACCGCAACAACCAAACAGGCTGGGCCCAGACAGCCCTGGCCTGCGGCTACAGCGACCAGGCCCATTTTATCCGCGAATGCCGGTATTTTACCGGCCACAGCCCGCAAGCCTACCTCCGTCAACGCTCTCCCCTGGAAGATGCCATCTTAAACAGCCCCTGATTCAACACCCACCTTTTCCACCGCCATGTCGCTTTTGTTCAATACACCCTTCCCCTCCTTCTGCCATCATGCCCAACAACAGCCGCGGTAACGATCCACACTGAAACCGAGTGGCACCAGCCACGAGCGGCGACGTTTAACCCAGATACCGGGCGCCGTGCGTAACCGCCAACCCGAAGGAGGAGAGCATGAAACCGACACAACCCATCGACGAAACCGTCTGGACTTTCATCCAGGATCGCCTGGGATTTTCCGAAGGAGAAATGCGGACGTTCCGGGACAATCCGGCGAATACAACCCTGATTCAACGGGGCCTGGCCCTGCAGGACAAGGAGATCGTCTTCGAGTTTGTCGACGCCCACGGCTGCTATTCACACAGGGCCGGAGACCGGCTCGTGTTCGATCCGTTGGGAAACCTGATCATGGACAAGTGCCCGCAGCGGGTCTGCCACCACGCCATCACCGCCGGCGCCGCCCACCTGTTCGCGGCCGGGGAGCTGCTGTTTCACGGTATCGATCCGCACCGCATGCGCTTCAAGCGTTTCGGCTGCATGGATGTCGGCCTGCACTGCGGCGGGTGGGGCCGTGCCGTGATGGAACTGAGCATACAGGATGCCGGTATGCCGGTCTGAGCCGATGGTCCACGCCACCCGGGGCATGCCTGACCGTGGGCGCCCATCTGTTGCCTGCCAACCGCGAAGGGGCACGTGCACCAAACGCGTCTGGTGGAAAAGCGGGCAAGAGGCCTTTATCGTCCTGTGGTCTCCGCCCGCCGGTCGTCCCAGTGCATCGCCCCTAAAATGACCTTGATGGCCGCATCCTGCAGCAGGCCCTGGGGCCAGGGGATGGTGCGCCGGTTGACGAAAAACACGTCGGTGAGGTCGCTTTGTTTTTCAAGGACCAGGTGGCTGATGGTCTTGCCGTTGAGGTGGGTGAGGCTTACCCCGTGACCTACGCATCCCAGGCTGTAGACCACATTCCGGTCCCCCGCGTATCCCAGCGCGGGGGCCATGTCCAGGGGAACGGAAACCGGGCCGCCCCACTGGTGGGTGAACCGGATGTCTTTCAGGGAGGGGAACAGTTCCCGCACATCGTTTCTCAACCCCTCGAAGGTGGCCTCGTTGATATCCTTATCCATGTCGTATCCCTTGGAGAGGGAGACATCCCGGCCGCCCATGAGCAGGCGGTTGTCGGCCGTCAACCGATAGTAGTGCACCAGGTTGCGGGCGTCTTCGATTCCCTGGCGGTTGCGCCAGCCGATTTTTTCGAAATGGGTCTCGGACAGGGGCTCGCTGAGCACGATATGGGTCCACACCGGGATCTGCTTCCGTCGCAGCCGGGGGAAGAAATGTGACCAGGCATTGGTGGCCAGCACCGTTTTTTCTGCCCGGACGCGTCCCGTCGGGGTGTGGAGGATCACCTTGCCGCCGCCTCGAGAAATTTCGGTCACCGGGGTGTTCTCATGGATTGCCACCCCCATGGGTTCCAGCACATCCCGCCAGCTCCAGGCCAGTTTCGCCGGGTTGAGGATGCCGCAGCGGGGTTCCCACCAGGCTCCCAGGTACATGTCGCTTTTCACCTGCTGGTCGAGCTGGTCTTTTTCCAGCCAGTGGATGCCTTCCAAGCCCAGACGATGGGTCAGTTCGATCTCTTCGAGGATTCGCCGACGGTAGGTCGGTGTGGTGGCCACCCGCAGAAAGCCCGGGTGCTCGTAGTCGCAGTCCAGGTCCAGTTCCGCCACCAAGTCCCGCAGCAGGTCCACGGCCTTTTCCATATAGTGGTGGGACGCCCTGGCCTTCGTTTTGCCGAACCGGAGGGCCGTGACTCCCAGGGTGAGGCCGAAAAGGGTCATGTTGAAACCGCCGTTGCGCCCGCTGGCCCCGAATCCCGCCACCTGGCTCTCCACGATGGCCACCCGCAATGCCGGCTCAGCCTTTTTCAAATGGTAGGCGGTAGACAGCCCGGTGAATCCCCCACCCACGATGGCTACATCAACGTCGAGATCCGCTTTCAAGGGCTCTCCGGGGTGGTACTCCCTCGTGGTCAGCCAGTAGCTCTTTTCCCTGAAATTTTCCTGTTGCATGGTTCCGGATCTCCCCTGCGTCGAGATGAATGGTGTCTGAAAGTCAGGTGCGAAGCGGCTGGCGAACCAGGCTGTCGGCTGCCGATGCGTGAGTTAACCACATTTATCACAAGGCATGGTCATGGTCGTCAATATTAAAATAGGCAGGATACCCGGCGACACGGATCCGCTTAAATAAGGCAGACGGAAAGAGAACCGAAGAAACCCTTGACACATTCAACGGCCGGGTCGAACAGACGTGATTTTTCGACCTGAAAAACCGGTCCTTTGGCTCGGCATGGTTTTTTTCAGTCGGGTGGTTCAAGAATAACTAGGCTCAAGTTTTTTTAAAGAAAGGCCAATAACCACGTGCGATATGGAAAATTTGCATTCGGACGCCACGACTGCATCTGCGGCAATCCGCCGGGATGTTGGCGGTGTTTGACGACCAAGCGCCGGACCGGTCCGGGTCCGACCGTCTGGTTTTGATCAATTTCAGGGGATAACCATGACGCTCAGGAATAAAACGATACTTTCAATTACACTGACGACACTACTGTTGATAGCCGTGGTTCTGTTGCTTTCCAATACCATCATACTGGGAAGCTTCGGCAGGCTGGAGGAGCAGAATATCGGTCAGAATGCCCAGCAGACGCTCCGATTGCTCGATGATGAAATTGCCAAGCTGGAAAGCACGCTCAAGGACTGGTCCAACTGGGACGACACCTATCAATTCGTATCGGACGGCAATGCGCAGTACATCGAAAACAACTTGAACGAATCATCCATTGCCAACCTGAACCTCAACTTCATGGTTTTTTCGGACATATCCGGGCATATCGCCTATGGGAAAGCGGTGGATCTCAGTTCCGGCAGCCAAGTCGAGCTCCCGGCGGCCCTTCTTGATCACATCAAGGAGCGTGCCATCCTGAGCCGCCTGGACAATCAATCGGTGGTCGGCGGCATCATCCTGCTGCCGGATTTTCCGGTCCTGATTGCCTCCGCACCCATCCTGAACAGCATGGAAGAAGGCCCCGCCCGCGGCAGACTGATCATCGGACGTTATTTCGACGCTTCCGAGATAAAGCGGATCGCCGAAAAGCTCCAGCTTTCGTTATCCGTTCATCGATTCGATGACCACCGGCTGCCGGATGAATTGAAAAAGATCACCCGATCGTTTGGCGAAGGGCAGCAGATGGTGGTCAATAAACGCAATGACGACATCATTGAGATCTTTTTTCTGGTCAAGGATATTTACCAATCCCCCGTCCTGTTCGTCGGAATCGACAAGTCAAGGGCCATTTACATGCAGGGGAGGAAAACACTCGGATATTTCACCATCTTCCTGGTCGGCATCGGCTGCATATTTATGCTCGTGACCGCTGCGCTGATCGAAAAGGTCGTCCTCGCCCGATTGAGAAGCGCCAGCCGCCAGGTAAACGCGATCGAGACCCATGGCGATTTTGAATCACGCGTCGCCCTGGCTGGCGGGGACGAACTGTCACGACTGGCAGCAGATATCAATAAAATGCTCGATGCCCTGCAGGTCAGCACCGAGAGGGACCGCAACATCCTGGACACTATCATCGACGGGTACTGTGAGACGGACCTGCGAGGCCAGATCCTGCTGACCAACAAATCCCTGTGCAGGATGTCGGAGTTCTCCGAACGTGAATTGCTGAGCAGGAACATAGAAGATTTCATTCATCCCGAGGACATGTCGAAGATCCGGCAAGCCGTTCGCGCATGCATCACGAATAAGGAGCCGATTCGCCGTCTGGACGGAAAGTTCCAGACCCAGACCGGTCAAGTCGGCTATTTCGATGCCGCCGTCAATCTGGTCGCCGACAGTCAGGGGCGTCCGATCGGCTACCGGAGCATCATCCGTGATGTCACCGAGATCAAACAGAACGAAGAACGACTGGTCTACCTGGCGTATCACGATCCGCTGACAGGTTTGTTTAACCGTAAAGCCTTTATGGAGCGGCTGGAAAAAGAGATCGCCTATGCAGTCCGCTACCAGCAGGAACGCGTCCTGCTGTTTATCGATCTGGACAAATTCAAGGCGGTCAATGACACGTTCGGTCATGACGCCGGCGATGAACTGCTGGCGATGGTTGCCCAACGCATGCGCAGCGAACTTCGCGACACGGATATCATTGCCCGTATAGGCGGGGACGAATTCACGATTCTACTGACGAACCCGGAGCGTTTTCCTGCCGGCGTGGTGACCAAGCGCCTCCTGAAGGCCATCGCTCAGCCTTTCGAAATTAACGGCCGGACGATCGACTTCGTGTCGGCCAGCATCGGCGTAAAAAACTATCCCAAGGATGCCGGTACGGTGGAAGACCTCATCAAGGCGGCCGACGGCGATATGTACCGGGAGAAAAACCGAAACCGGCAGGCAACGGGTTCGTGATCGGGTCGAGCGACATCCCGGATAACGGTTTTCACCTCCGAAAGGGACTTCTTGAGCGCTTCGACAAGCATGTCGCGCTCTTTTGCAGCTGGCTTGCGCATTTCGATTTCCTGCCTGGCCAGCGACAGCTCAAGCCTGATTTCGGCGACCAGTTTCAAAATTGGCAATGGCGGCGGCTGTGGATTTCAGGGCCTTTTTCCCGGCGATGCCATTCCGGGTTAAGACCCTGATGCCCGCAAGATATCGGCCGGATTCTACTCGTGGCGGTTGACACGTCAAAACCCCGCCTTACAGTTATCTAACCGCCCGCGCCGCGCGGGCAGCCCCGTTGAGAAGGAAGCATGCCTTCATCGCCAAACCACAATTCTTCAACAGAGAGCGTTTACCGGCCAACGAATGCCAGGACCACTGGGTGTCACGGCAGACCCCCGCCATCGATATGACCGCCGGTAAAGCTGCCAAGGAGGTCATATGAAACGATCCATCGTTCACCTTGCCGCCACGATCATACTTGCCACGCTGGCGGCAAGCCCGGCGGCAGCCGCGGCAACATCGACACTGCACCGCGTCCTCGAGGCCGGAGAAATCCGGGTCGGCACCACCGGCGACTGGAACCCGATGACGATGCGGGACCCGGCCACCAATACCTACCAGGGATTCGACATTGACGTGGTGACCGAACTGGCCAAGGATCTCGGTGTCCGGCTGGTCTTTGTCCCCACCGAATGGAAAACCCTGGTCAGCGGCATGGTTGCCGGCAAATACGACATCAGCACCAGTGCATCGGTCACCCCGTCGCGTATTCGCACCGTTGGCTTTACCCGCTCCTACTTCCAGGTCGGCACCGTTCCCGTGGCACTGAAAAAAGATATCGCCCGCTTTGCCGGTTGGGACGATATCAACCGGGCCGATGTCCGGGTAGCCGTCACGCTGGGCACCTCGTTTGAACAGCAGGTCAAACAGTTTTTCCCCAAAGCCGACATCAAGGCCGTGGAAGCCCCGGCGCGTGATTTTCAGGAAGTTCTCAGCGGGCGTGCCCAGGTGTCGATCACCAGCAACCTGGAGGCCTCCCAGTTGGTGCGGACCTACCCGCAGCTGGCCATCGTTCCGGTCGACAAGCCGCGCAGTCCGGCTGACCTGGCGTTCATCACCCCGCAAACCGATCAGGTCTGGATCAATTACCTCAATCACTGGATCACCATCAAAACCAACCAGGGGTTTTTTCTGGAACTGCAGGAGCGCTGGATGCCGTAAGCAGGGGAGACGATCATGAAACGTCACACCGCATGGCTGCTGGCGGCCCTGATACTGATCGCGGCCGCCGGCTGCAGCCGGCAGGATTATCAGTGGGGCTGGTATGAGATCCTTCCTACGACCCCTCAGGGTATGGCTCACCTGAAGTTTTTGTTGGCCGGGTTTGGCCTGACTATTTCCATTTCGACGATTTCATTGGCTGCGTCGATTATCCTCGGACTGCTGGTGGCCCTGCCCGGGCTGGCCAGGCAGTCGTGGCTCCGGGCGTTCAACCGGATATATGTGGAAACCTTCCGGTCCATCCCGGTGCTGGTCATGATCCTGTGGGTCTACTATGGGTTCCCCGTCGTGATCGGGCTGGCCCTTGGCCCGTTTACCGCCGGCATCCTGGCCTTGACCCTGTGCGACAGCGCCTTCGAAGCCGAGGTGTTCCGCGGCGGCATCCAGTCCATCGAACAGGGGCAGATCGAGGCCGCCGACTCGCTGGGCCTGAATTATTATCAGAAGATGCGGCTGGTCATCCTGCCCCAGGCCATCCGCAGGATACTCCCCCCTTTGGGCAACCAGTTCGTCTACATGCTCAAGATGTCTTCACTGGTATCGGTGATCGGTCTGCAGGAGTTGACCCGCCGCGCCAACGAACTCACGGTTACAGTCTACCGGCCGTTGGAGATCTATTCGGTGCTGGTCCTTGAATACCTGCTGCTGATCCTGGCGGCATCCTGGATGGTGCGGTGGCTTGAAAATCGGCTGCGGGTGCGAACCTGAGGCATGAATAGAGTGCTTGTCGGCAGGCTTCTCTTGGTTGTTCCTTGACCTTTTCTTTCATTCATCAGTCTTGCCTGGCTTTGTGTACCCGAATTTTCTTGACCACGACCCAGAAAATGGATACCCCTCAGTGATTGCATCCTTTTCAGCCTGCCGGATTTAATTACCACGAATAGCCGGGTC